>CAMYVX010000040.1 GCA_947302535.1 uncultured Caryophanales bacterium | reverse complement strand
TGATATGAGCCTTTATTTTTGTCTAGAAGTGTTGCACTTGAACGGTAAATTCACCGAAATTAAAAAACAGTACCGATTTATATCGATACTGTCGTTTTGTTAGTCTATATTTTATTTTTTAAGCATTAACGGTAATAATGCGGAGATAAGTCCATAAGTCACCGTTGGGAAAGAGAAGATCATCTTGGATAAATCTTTTGCATTAAGTTTTTGATTGATAATGATGGTTAATAAATCGAGATATTCACCAGCGTTTTCTGATAATATTGCCGCACCGACGAGTTCGTTTTTCTTATTAAAGACGAAGGTGAGGTGTTCATTAGCATCATTACCATTGGCCCACGACATCGTCTTACCGAGTTCTACTTCTTCAACGCGATAGCCTAATTCTTTGGCCTTATTAGTGTCGACACCAACTTGACCGATACGGGGTAAGGTAAAGACTAAATTAGGAATGACGGGGTAAGTGATTTTTCTTTTTAAGAAACCAGGTAATAAGATATCTAAAGCGATGTAATTAGATTCAAATTCCGCGGTGGGTGTTAATTTAGGAACTTTTTTATCGATGACATCACCACTAGCGTAGATGTTTTTCACTTTCGTTCTTAAATGATCATCGACTTTAATACCACGAGAAGAATATTCAATTCCTAACCCTTCTAAATTAAGTCCATCGGTGTTGGCTTTTCTTCCAACCGCGACCAAGACGTAATTAGATTTAATTTCATCTCCTTCCTGTGTTTTTAAGACATATTCATTTTCTTTAACTTTTTCTAAAGATGCGACGTGTCTATTGAATAAGAAGTTAGCGCCTTGTTCTTTCATCTTGTTGACGATAAAATCGACATATTTCTTATCGTATTGATTTAAAGCGTTAGGGGCTAGATCGATAATATCGACTTTTTTACCGAATGATAAACAGATAGAAGCGAATTCCATACCGATGATACCCGCGCCGACAAAGGTAACATGTTCAGGAATATTATCTAAAGATAAAAAGTCACGAGAATCTTTAAAATGCTCTTTACCTGGAATATCTAATGGGATATAAGTTTGACCAGTTCCAATGACAAAATAGTCGGCTTGATATTGTTTACCTTCTACTTCAATGGTGTGGGCATCAACAAATTTTGCCGCACCTCTAATGACATCAAAACCAAATTGATTGAATAAACCATCTAAGGCATTAGGCATAAAACCGATGACGCCTTTTTTATATTGCATTAAGGCATTCCAATTGATTTCCGCTTGTTTAGCTAAACCGATATTTTGATAGCGGTCCAAAGCTTCTTTATAAGCAATCGGGGCATCGAGTAAGATTTTGGCATCGCAGCCATAATTGGTACAAGTACCACCGAGCAATTCCTTTTCCACCAAGGCGACTTTTTTACCTTGCATTTTTAATATCAAAGCGCCATGCCAACAAGCGTGACCACTACCGATATAAATGACATCATATTTATCCATATTATTCTTCCTCCTTTTCGCTATTAAGAATTTTATAGAGTATCTTGTAGAAGAAGATGGCTTCTTCTTCTGTTAAATTGATTTCTTTAGCAATAGAAGCGGGAACATCTACTGCTTTTTCTTTTAATTTTTCGCCTTTATTAGTCAAAGAGATGACGAGATTTCTTTTATCTTCTTTATCCTTATTAATATTAATAAAGCCTTTTTCTTTTAATCTCTTTAATAAAGGGGCGAGGGTATTAGTTTTTAAGAACAATGCTTTGCATAATTCTTTTTCGTTTACTTTGTGTTTTTCCCACATCACCATCATGACGATGTATTGGGTATAGGTGAGGTCAATCTTTTCTAATAGAGGCTGATATTTCCTCGTAATCTTATTAGCGACGGCATAAGTGGGGAAACACAATTGATTCTTTAATAATAAGGAATCGTATTTATCCATTGACCACCACTTCCTTTAAAAAAGCTTCTAAACGGGCAAAGTCTTCTTCGTTTGGTCTACTTTTATTGATAAAGATCCAACTAGCGACGGTATGAAATTCTTTTTCAGAAACATTAATTCCTTCTTTATCACAGACTTTCTTCACCGCTTTTAAGGTGCTAGCACCAGAGGCGGCACTATTGATGTTGATTAAGGTCTTAATCTTATCTTTATTGTTTCTTAGGAATTGTTTAATCTTTTTATCAATATTAGCGGCATACATAGCGTTGACTAATAATAATTGCTCCACTTCTTCTTCTAATGGATGGGTGACATCTAAAGCAGGGACATTGATTTTACCTTCGATGAATTTAGCAATCTTTTCCGTATTGCCTTTTTTACTTTTTGTGTAATATCTAATCGCAATTTTCATAGGTACAATCTCCTTTTCTGCTTAAATTATATCGCACGCGACATATTATTGTAAATAGTTATTTTTGTGAAAAAAGACCCATTAAGGGTCTATTATTTTCGTTTGAGAGAAGAATACTTAAGTGATACATTTTGACCCAAAAAGCTGGGTTGTATTCACCATAAATGATACAAATATTGCTATTTCCTTGATTTAAGAGATGCATTCAGTAATCGGATCACTTTTATTCAGTAGTTTCTTATAAAACGAGTCCATGAGTATGGCTCCTAACGGAGCAGTTATTAAAATCGACACTACTGCAGCGGTCAACACTAGTGTGCCACACGCTAATCCTTCAGAAAGAGCGATCGCGCCAATTGAAGCCTGAACTGTTGCTTTTGGTAAATAGGAAATAATGATAAAAAGCTTCTCTTTCCAGGTAAATTGAGTGGCTAATACACAGATAAAGACTCCTAAGCTTCTAAAGATTAAAGCGATGAAGATTAACCCCACTATAATGGCCCCTTCTTTAGAAAAAGC
>CAMYVX010000039.1 GCA_947302535.1 uncultured Caryophanales bacterium | reverse complement strand
TAAAAAATAAATAAATAAATAAAAATATATTAATTAATGATCTTGTATGAATTAAATTATTGCTTTAACCAAAAAATATTTATAATTTAAAATATGCAGGAAATTAGTAATGATATGGATTTAAAAGAAAAGCTTCTCGTCAGGGACTTCCAAGAAGACAACGACGAAGAAAATATAGATATGTCAAAAATATTCAACAACGAATACAACACAGGTGAACATCCTTCCCAAAAATACTTTGAACAACACTTAAAAAGTGTTGAATACGTTGGTCAACTTTTCAAGACTGATTTTAAAAATGGTCTCAGTTCATCAAATAAAGAAGACTTAGAATGGAGAGAAAAAAAATGGGGAAACAACCATCTCCCTCCTGAAAAAGCGAAAACAATCCTTGAACTTATTTTAGAATGCTTCGATGATTTCATGCTTCGTGTTTTATTAGTCGCCTCAATCATTTCTTTAGCCATTGGTATTGCTAAAGATGGTATTAAAACAGGTTGGATCGAAGGAACTGCTATTTTCTTCGCTGTATTTTTAGTAGTCACAATCAGTTCTTATATGAACTACCAAAAACAAGAACAGTTCTTGAGATTATCAAGAGAAAACAAACTCAAGAAAGTCTTAGTAATCCGAGACGGTATCGAAAAAGAAATTTCTATAGAAGATATACTCGTCGGTGATATAATCAAATTACGTATTGGTGATATAATTAACGTAGACGGATTCGTCTTCGGTGATGCTAAAGTTGGTATGGATGAATCCCCCGTAACTGGTGAATCAGACGTCATGTGGAAAGTGAACAACTTCGAAATCAAAGGTCAAAAATATTCATGTCCTTTTGTCTTCTCTGGTTCACAAGTAGTCGATGGATACGGTAACATGGTTGTTGCTGCTGTTGGTGACAAGACTTTCGAAGGTCAAAATAAACAATTAATTAATTCCGCAGGTAAAAAAAAAGAAGAAGGTGAAGATGGAGAAGGAGAAGACGATACGGATTTAACCCCATTAAAAAAACAATTAAATGACTTGGCAAATCTTGTCGGTAATTTAGGTTATATTTTCTCTATACTCATTGGTATTACTCTTTTCTTAAAAGAATCCATAATTCATGTAATTAATGGCGGTAGGATATTAGATGCATATATTCTCGATATCTTAGTCAATGCTTTCATTATAGCAGTTACTGTCATAGTCGTCGCCATTCCTGAAGGACTTCCTATGGCTGTTACAATCGCGTTTGCTTTCTCCGTAGATAAAATGAAGAAAGAACATAACTTAGTTAAACACTTGGATAAATCTGAAGCTATGGGTAATGTAAACAATGTCTGTACTGATAAGACTGGTACTCTTACTTTAGGTGTGATGAGAATCGCTGCATTCTTCATTGAGGATGAAGATATTAGATTAAATAGAGCCAAAGTCCAAGATGAAAATTTAAGAACCTTAATATGGAATTGCATTTATAAAAATATCACTTGCGTTGAAACAACAAATGAAAAAGGAGAAAAAGTACTTAATGGTGATATGACCGAAAAAGCTTTATATACTTATTTAAAAGAAAATCAATATCCTTTAGAAGGAGATAGAAAAGGTAAATATGTTCTTCCATTTAAATCAGAATATAAATATATGATGAACATATACCAAGAAGAAAATGGTTATATTTTATATGCTAAAGGTGCCCCAGAAAGAGTCAGTCCTTTCTTTAAATATTACAGAACAAAAGGAGGCCAAGAAGAAAACTTCGAAGAACATGCTCAAGATTTAACCAATCAACAAGCCTTATATGCCGAAGATTCCATGAGAACACTCATTTTCGGTTACAAGAAATTAACCGAAGAAGAAATAACCAAAGCTCGAGAAGCCAATCCCGAAGATGACTTTAAATTCTTCAATGAATTAGCCGAAGGTCTTTGCTTCGCTTTCATGATCGGAATCAGAGATAATAATAGAGAAGATGTTCCTGATGCTATAAATAAATGTCATCATGCTGGTATTACTGTTCGTATGGTTACAGGTGATAATATCAATACTGCAATTGCCATATCAAAAGATGTTGGAATTATCGAACCTCATCAAGCAGCTGAATGCAAAAATATCGCTGCTCATTATAGAAAAGTCGTCCAAGATAACTTAGAAGAAAGTCAAAAAGGAATCATTAATGGAGATAATCCTATTGCACTCGAAGGAGAAGTATTCCGTGTTATTTGCGGTGGTATAACAAAAACTCAAGGAAAAGATGGTAATTTGGAAATCAAACTTAATAATAAAGAAGCATTTAAACACACAGTGCAAAGATTAATGGTCATTGCAAGAGCCTCACCCGAAGATAAATTCATTCTTGTCTTTGGTCTTAAAGAATTAGGTAACATTGTCGCTGTAACAGGAGATGGTACTAATGATGCCCCCGCTCTTCGTCAAGCACATGTCGGATTCGCTATGGGTATAAGAGGAACTGATATTGCCAAAGACGCCGCAGATGTAGTATTACTCGATGATTCATTTAGTTCTATTGTAACTGCTTGTAAATATGGAAGAAATATCTATGATTGTATTAGAAAATTCGTCCAATTCCAACTTACTACTAACGTCGTTGCTGTTTTCATGACTTTCCTTGGAGGTATAATACTCAAAGATTCACCTTTGAATGCTATTCAAATGTTATGGGTTAATCTTATCATGGACTCTTTCGCCTCATTAGCCTTAGCTACTGAAGATCCCACTGATGCTTTACTTGATAGAAAACCATACTCACGTGATGCTTCTATATTAACACCAATGATGATCTTGAATATTGTCTCGCAATCTGTATTCCAAATTATCGTTCTTACTGTAATAATTTTCTATGGTGATTATCTCTTTGGTGTTCCATCTGATAGAGAATTAGAACATTTCATG
>CAMYVX010000038.1 GCA_947302535.1 uncultured Caryophanales bacterium | reverse complement strand
TTTCGTAAATTAAAAGGGGCTAAGTCACCTCATAGGTTTCTTAACAGCCCCTTTTTGTTAGAGTATATTTTTCCATTTGGCTTACGATAAGGTTTACAATGCGGCAAACTTATAAAATGTGAATGTAACAATCTATAGAATAAATATCCTAAACTAACATTTTTAAAGAAGACTTTGATATAATGTTATAAATCTTATTTATATGAAAAGAATATTAGTAGTGGTTACAGATTTAGATAATAACGAAAGAAGAGAATTCTCTTTTCCTTATGCTTATCGCTCTTTTAAGGTTGCGATCAACTTAGGAAGAATGAAAGAAAGAAAATTCTCTATTGATAAAAACGATAATATTCATATGTTTCACAAGAAAGCAGAATTCGTTAATCGTGAAGCGGCGATTAGACACCGTCACTACATTGTAAGATTCACAGTTATCTATCTTGTCTAATAGATAGAGTGGATTATAATTGACTTAATATGATTGATAATACTAACCCATTAAATAAAAACGAAAAAGATAGTGATAAAAAAGGTCTTATCATCGCCTTTTCTATAATTTTAATTATTGCTTTAGTTATACTAAGCATTATCTTTATTATTAAATTAGTTAACGAAGCGAACAAGAAAGTGGTTATTGAAGATAAAAGTAATGAAATTACTCTTCATATGTTAGATGTTGTCAATGTGGATATCGCTAGCGAAGAAGATAAAGCCACTAAGATTACTAACTTCGCTTTTAACGCTGATACGATGAACATCGTTGCCACTAGTGAGACACAAGTATTTTTCTATGAATATACATTCTCCACATTTACCAATGTAGAAGATGTCCTATTATCATTTGTTGATAATTATGAAGAATATAAAGAACCTGACTATATTGAATATTATGATAAGGTTGATGCCTTTGAGCTTGATTATGAAGATTATTTAGTTACTAGTAGTAAAGATGATATAAATTATCATATTTCTTTATTAATAAAGACTAACGATAGATATTATCCTATCTTCAATTATGAAGATGATGATAATGAATTTAATGAAGATATATCGACCTACCTTAGTTATTCCGCTTTAGAAGAGAGCCATTTGTCTCAGTTATATTCATTTATATTGAGTTTGTAAACATCACGCATCATCAATAGAAATTAGTTTTCAATGTGCTTGATTATTCACATATTTTTTATATGATATACACAGTAGGAAAAACTTATGACAGTTACTCATATTTCTGTTTTGAAAAAGAACCTTTCTAGCTCCATTGATAATGTCATTGGGTACAATGACTCTATCACTGTGAGTACGAAAAAAGGAAATGCAGTTATTATCTCTGAAGACGAGTACAACTTGATGTTAGAAACTATTTACTTAAAGGGTCTTTATAAAAAGATTAAAGCAGGTGAAAAAGAAGACATTACTAAAATGTCTACTTACAATCCAAATGAAAAGTGGTAGTTTTAAAGATAATTAGAGAAGATCGGTTATAGCCGGTCTTTTTGCTTGTTTTTATAAAATAAAAAGATTTTTAATGACTTTTATATCGCTTTCAAGGATAATAGTCGCATGGATATTTCAAATAAAGACATCGCTATTAATGCTTTAATTGCCGCAGCCTATTCTGTTCTTACTATCGTTATCTCTCCTATATCCTACGGACCGATTCAAGTAAGGGTAACAGAACTAATGGTGCTTTTCTGTTTTTTTAATAAAAGATATACGATTGGTTTAACATTAGGATGTTTGCTTGCTAATCTTGCCTCCCCAATGGCCCTTTTAGATGTCCCATTTGGCACTTTAGCGACACTTTTAGCATGTATCGGTATAATGTTCTCACCTTATCTAATTGTGGCGATTATATGGCCTGTTTTATTTAATGCTTTTATTGTCGCAGGAGTTTTAACTTCTATTGGTGAACCATATTGGATGTCTGTTCTTACTGTTGGAGCGGGTGAACTGATTGTGATGGTCGCTAGTTATATTATCTTCATGCTCTTAAAACGAAATAAGAAATTCTTCGATGTTATAGGGGCAAGGCAACATATAGATTTCAAATTTTAAAAGATGTCACTGAAAAAAGTGATATTTTTTATATATTTAGAATAAATATATACTTGATTCGTTTAAAGATTTATTAAAGTTTTTTTAAAATTTTAGCCATTTTCTCCCTCTATTTATATTTATAGAGACACTTTTTGTCTTGATATCGATTTAGGAGGTAAAAGAAATATGGATTCGATTTCAAAAAAAGAAGCAGGATATCGTTATCTTGCTAGCAAACAATTTGGTAAAGCTAAGGAGTGTTTTAATCATGATTCTCTTCTAGGAGACAAGGAAGCAAGTTATGTCTTAGGATGTATGCATTATTACGATGAAGATTTTGAAAATGCTTTAAAGTATTTTTTACTTGCGGCTTCTCAAGGCGATGATGAAGCTTTATGCAAGGTGGGAATTATGTATGAGATGGGTCAAGGAGTAGATAAAAACCTTAAGGAAGCCTTTTCTTATTATTTAAGGGGTTCTCAAAGAGGGTCTTACGCTTGTACTTTCCACTTAGCGTTATTTTATTTACGCGGTATTAGTGTAAAGATGGATATTAAAAAGGGATTAGCTTTACTTCATGAAGCCGCTGATCATGGATATGAACCAGCGATTTATAATTTGGCTTTAATTTATTACTATGGCCAATATTCCTTAACTTCAAATGAAGAAAAGGGCATTGAGTATTTAAAACGATGTGTTGAGTTAAAGTATGGTCCGGCTTTACTTTTCTATAGTGAACTGATTGAAGATGGGATTATCAAAGAAGATAAAAGTAAAATTGAAGAATTACGAATAGCGTGTTTAGAAAACGAAAGTATTGATTAAAAGAATATTCTTTTATCTTTTATAATTAGGGGAGATTCATCCTCTATTAAAAGCTAGATAAAACACTTTTGAAAAATGTTGCAATGCCTTATGTACTTTGTTAGTATAAATAGGCGTTGCACGATGGACACTTAGTTCAGCGGGAGAACGCTTCCTTCACACGGAAGAGGTCGTAGGTTCGATC
>CAMYVX010000037.1 GCA_947302535.1 uncultured Caryophanales bacterium | reverse complement strand
GTCTAAGAATTAATCTGGTTTTTCTTAAAAACGGAATTTACTTTAAGAATTCACGATATTTTTATTTCCATTATCCTCTTTTATTTTAAATAGAAAAAATACACCTTTATAGTATGATAAAGATTTTATATATTTTATTAATAAAATATATCTGAAGATATAATAAACACCTATAGGATGACTAATTATCGATAAGTATCAATTAGTTTGATTTGAAGATAATGATTTCACATTAGATGTTCGCGCAGATGCTGATAATGAAACTGTTTGGCTGACTCAAGAATCTATTGCACTTCTTTTTGATAGAGATCAAGGTGTTATTTCCCGTCACATTAATAACATTTTTAGAGAAGGCGAGCTAGACAAAAATACTTCTATGCAAAAAATGCATAAAAGTCAAAATGAAGACAATCCAAATTATAGGCCACCTGTCTATTACAACTTGGATGTAATAATTTCTGTTGGTTATCGTGTCAAATCAAAACGCGGTATTGCTTTTAGAAAATGGGCCAACAAAGTATTAAAAGATTACTTAATCCAAGGCTATGCAGTTAATCAAAGAAGATTAGATAATCTTGGCAAAGTAATTGATATTCAAAACAGAATGCTTTCTTATTCTTTAAATATCGATAAAGAAGAATTGACCAAAGTTATTGATGAATACACAAGGGCATTAGACCTCCTTGATAGTTATGATCATCAAGCGTTAGAAAAACCAAAAGGTAGTCAAAGCGATTACGTTATGACATATCAAGAAGCGAGAGACATCATCAACTCAATGAAGTTCAAAGAAATGTCAAATATCTTCGGCATTGAAAAAGAACCGGGAAAGCTCAACGGTATTATCGCTCAAGTTTATCAACATATATTCGGTCAAGAACTTTATCCATCGATTGAAGAAAAAGCTGCTCATTTACTTTATTTTCTTGTTAAGGACCATCCTTTCGCGGATGGTTGTAAACGTATCGCTGCAACGTTATTCATTAATTTCTTATATAAAAGCGGACATCTATATAAGAACAACAAACAAATCATCTCAAATGAAGCTTTAGTGGCCATAACCATATTGACCGCTGCAAGCAATCCAAATGAAATGGAAATCATTGTCAAACTAATTACAAACTTGCTACAGTAAAAAAAAGAAACAGACTATGCGGTCTGTTTTTTTTCAATTTGGAGCAAGTGACGGGAATCGAACCCGCATAACTACCTTGGCAAGGTAGTGTTCTACCACTGAACTACACCTGCATTTAATGCATCTTTTGCAAAAACGCTTAATTATTATAGCAAAAGAAAATCAACTTGCAATATAATTTCATAGTAAAAAGGAAAATGCTTTTATGATTAGTAATATTGAATTAGCCAATCTCATCTTCCCTGATGTGAAAGAGACGGTTGAAGATTTAGAAAAAAGATATCCATTAAGAAACCTTAAAGAAGGAGCGGAAGTTACTCGATTTGCTCCTAGCCCAACTGGGTTCCTTCATACTGGTTCTTTATTCACCTCTTTAATTTGTCATAAAGTTGCCAAACAAACAGGTGGAGTATTTTATGTTCGTTTAGAGGATACTGATACTAAAAGAGAAATAGAAGGTTCAGGTGAACAACTATTATCTCAATTAAAAATATTTGGTATCACTCCTGATGAAGGCTATCTTGGTGATAGTGAAAAAGGTAACTATGGTCCTTACGTCCAATCTAAACGAGCGGATATCTATAAAGTAGTGATTAAGTATCTATTAGAAATTGGTCGTGCTTATCCTTGTTTCTGTAGTAGTGATGACTTAGCGAAAATTCGTGAAAAACAAGAAAAAGCGAAGATTTTACCAGGATATTATGGCCAATTTGCTAAATGCCGCTTCTTAAATAATGATGAAAGAAAAGCCAAAATCGAAGCAGGAGAGCCTTTTGTTATCCGCTTTAAATCAAGTGGTAATCATATCCGTAAAATTAAAGTGCATGACTTAGTCCACGGAGACTTTGAAATTGCGCAAAATGACCAAGACATAGTTATCTATAAGAGTGATGGTTTACCAACATATCACTTCGCTCATGTGTGTGACGATCACTTTATGAGAACCACAACCGTTATAAGAGGAGAAGAATGGATTCCTTCTTTACCTATCCACGTGGAGTTATTTGAAACTCTTGGCTGGAAAGCACCTAACTATGCCCATCTACCAGTTATCATGAAACTTGATGAACAAGGTCATAAGAGAAAATTATCTAAGCGTTTAGATAGTGAAGCCGCTGTTTCTTATTTCTTAGAAGATGGTTATCCACCAGAATCTCTTATTATGTATTTATTAACTATCGCTAATTCTAATTTTGAAGAATGGATATTAGCGAATAAGTTCTCTAATATGTATGACTTCACCTTCTCTTTTGAGAAGATGTCACTTGAAGGTGCTTTATTTGATATGGGCAAGGTGAACTTCTTCGCTAGAGAAATCTTTGCTAAATACACTAAAGAAGAGATTTATGAAAAAGCGAAAGCCTATAGTGAGAAATATAATAAGGAACTATTAGAAGTCATCAATAGAGATCCTAAATATTTCATGGAAATCATGAATATCGAAAGAGAAAGAGAGAACCCAAGAAAAGACTTTGAAAAATTCTCTTCATTAATCTCCTCAATTGGTTTCTTCTATGATGATTATTATGAAGCCTCTATTAAAGAGGGATTATCATTCAATGAGAAGTTTGATAAAGAAATAATCAAACAAGTCTTAAATAAACTTAAAGGTTTAGATTTATCTCTTGAAGAACAAGAATGGTTCAATCAAATGAAAACATTCGCAGAAGAAGAAGGATTCGCTCCTAATGGAAAAATCTTTAAAGCTAATCCAGAAGCTTATAAAGGCACAGTTGGTGATGTAGCAGAAATGTTAAGAATCGTCTTAACTGGTAAAAAGAATTCACCAAACTTATATTATGTTATGAAGGTTCTTGGTAAAGATACATGTCTATCAAGAATTGATAATATGATTAATAAACTTTTATAAAACATTTATTTCCAAGTCTAAGATAAATCGTTATAATAACTAAGACTTGGATATGGTCCTATGGAGAAGCGGCTTAACTCATTGCCCTCTCAAGGCAACATTCACGGGTTCGAATCCCGTTAGGATCACCAAACGTGATACTAACAAGTTTTGAGACTTCAAAACTTGTTTTATTTTATTTATAAAATAAAAAAAATTAGCACCCTAATTTGAGTGCTTTTTGAACCATTCATCTTCAACTTCTTGAGGAGTTCTATCATCTAGAGATCGATGAATTCTTTTATTGTTATAAAAGTAAAAATATTTTGTTAAATATTCTCTAATGCCTCGTGAGTTTACGTATTTATTAATATTAATATTAACTTCCTCTCTTCTTAATATAGAATAGAATCCTTCCATTGCAGCATTATCATTTGGTGAACCGGGATACGAAAATGATTGTTTTATGCCTAAAACTTTTAATGTATTCATAAAATTATGAGTGGTAAATTCTAGGCCTTGATCGCTATGGAACATCAATCCTACCGGTTCGTTTCTTATTTCAAAAGCCTCTTTTATTGCATTAATAGTGAGGTTATCGCTTTTTCTATGTGATACTCTCCATGAAAGAACCTTCCTTGCAAACAAATCAAGGATGACACAGAGATAATATTTTACCCCGCTTAGATTGATTTCTAGTAAATCACTCACCCAGACTTTGTTCGGTTCTTGCTGATCAAACTGTCTATTTAAAAGGTTTCTAAAGTAGTTGCATCTTTCTCTAATTACCTGTGGTTTCGGTCTTTTCATGACGTTTTGTTTAATTAGATTATTAGATTTCATGAGTTGACTTATTTTTCGTGCTGAAGTAATAATTCCCTTTTTCCTTAAAACTGCATTGATTTTATCGACTCCATAAATTCTATTCGATTCTTCAAAAACGATTTTAATTTCTTTTAATAAACTTTCGTCTTTAATCTCATATGTAGTTTTCTCAACTTTATTATTAATAAAATTGAAATATGTTCCTTTGCTTAAATGAATAACTCTACACACCTCACAATAATTATATTCATTATATTGTTCCAAAAACGTTTTCGTTGCTTCTTCCTTTTCTTTTACAGAAGCATTAATTCCTATTCCGATATTTCTCCATATATAAATTTCTCTTTTTAACTTCTCGTTTTCGTTAATTAGTGTTGCTTTTTTGATCATTTTTATTTTCCTTCCTTTTCTTAATTTTAACTAATTGTGTTTACATAAAGCGTGAAGCGTAAAAAAGATATCAAAGCCTATTGCTGACATCGATACCCACAAAATAAGTAGGCATAAATAAAACCTCCTTTTTGGATAGTTACTTTGGGCAATTCGCTTTGC
>CAMYVX010000036.1 GCA_947302535.1 uncultured Caryophanales bacterium | reverse complement strand
ATATTAACTATCCCCGCAGTGTTAAAACATAAGGGTGCAAAATAAAAGCAGGCAAAGCCTGTTTTTATTATATTAACTATATCTGATTTAATTAGAAGACCACGTCTTCTTCTTTAAGGATGTCTTCTTGCTTAGCCGCCATTCCTTCTAAAATGCTTTTCTTTACTTCTGGATTACTAGATAAATAAAGTGTTTCAAGCAAAGAATCGTATTCTTTTTTCGAAATCATATTTATGTTACCTGTTTTACAAGAAACATTATAAATAGCACCTTTATTTAAAATGTTTTGGCTAATTCCATAGATGTCTTTTCTTAAATCATTAACATAAATGTTTTTCATTAAAACCACCTCAAAAATGTTTTATCGTAAGTGGCTTTATTAGTTAAGATTTCTTGTTTTGATTTTTGGTATAGGTCCTTGCAGTTTTCTTTACTGTCTTTTTCATCGTGGATTTCATCTTTCTTTGCGTCTTCTTGTTTGAATTCTTGAAGATGATAACGATGACCACTATTAGGACAATAACCACTACCGCGGCAACAATAGCAATAATGATAATAGATTTATTATCTTTTACTTTTTCTGGTTCGCCACTAGTGACATTCACATTAAGAGTTTTAGAGTATTCACCAATAGAAACTTTGATAGAAGTTTTGCCTTCTTTATGAGCGGTTACACTGACTTCTTCATTACTAACAGTTGATTCTTTATTCAAAGAAACAATACTGGTGTCCACACTTGTCCAAGTGAGTTTTCCTTCTTCTTTTGTAGAAGCAGAGATTGTTACTGTTTCATTAACACTTAAGGATAAAGATGTTTTACTTAATGTAATAGCGGAATCATTTAATACATCCTTACTAGGATCAGCGCTTCCAACTGGGGTATTATCGTAATTTCCTTCAGCATCAACACTGCCCCAAATGGCGTCTGCCCATTGTGGAAAATCAACAAAAGGATTGCGGTTTCCTTGGTAATTTTCATAAATTAGATTATTTCTATGAATTTCATATTCATCAACAGGGTCTAATTTATTCCATTCTAATAAGTCTTGAAGAATGCCTAATCCAACTGGATTACTAGCGCTTGAGATTTCGCTTTTTGAATTGCTTGTCGCGTAATTTAATAAGGTTAAATTTGGTTCGAATTGGCTAATTGTGTCATGGCCGGATAAATTGTTATATCTCGCTACCATATAGAAGCACGCTCTAGCAATATCACCTTTATCTGAATCTTGAGGTTCGAAAACTACTGTAGATTGATCTTGGCTAAAAGTATGAAGGGCGGTTCCTGTTTTATTTCCTGCGATAAATGGTATTTCTTTATTCTTGCCAGTTGTTTCTTGATCCTGAGTCTTAACAAACCCATAAGGATTGTTATTATGATGGATTTGGTTAACTGTACCATCTCCACTTATTAAGTGATGGATATCGGTACCGGCAGGACCTTCCGCTCCACTGCCTTCTTTTTTAAAGCCGCGTGATTGAGGCCAAACATGCTCTCTATTTGTTCCACTTTGATTATGATCTCCCCATTCTTTGATATATCCTGATTCATCTTCATGGTCACGATATAAAGTATGGACATAGGGATTATTCTTTGTATTGGAGTTAGATGAAGAATAAACATATTTTGTATATTCGTTTAAGGTTTCATCATAATCGCCATATTTATCATCTTTTGCGGGTGATAAAGACCAATCTCTATCAGTGATTTCATAAATTTTCCAAACGTTATCGTAAGTAAAATAATTCATGTTAAAAAGAATTGGTTTTAAATTCTTTAAAAGATTATCTCCTTTTCTTTCTTCTTCACTAAGAGAAGTTAGGGGAGAATAATAAGAACGGATAGCATCTTCTTCGGTATCAACAAGAGTAATCTTTGAAGGAAGTTTACTTTGTAAAGAACATCCATTAACGCTTACTGCGCTGGCTTCATTTATTTCATGTTTATTTCCATTAACAAACCCCAATATAGAAAATGGGCTCATTAAAACCACTAGTAAAAGACTTTTCTTCATCTTCATTCATTCCTTTATTTCTTTTCGAATAATTCTTTTTTAAAGCCTTCTGGGAAAGCTTTTTTAAAATCTTTATAAGAGACATCCGCACTAAAGATGCAAATGCCATCATGCCATTTTAAGCGTTCGCTCTCGCTAGGAGGTGTCATATAGTCACCATATTCATTTGTTAATATCTCATCATACCCATGAGGAGCGGAGAATTTATGACCCATAAACTCCACTTCTACTGGTGGGAAGAAGAGATCTTTTTTAATAACTTTATAGGCAGAATTAGGCATATCCCATATCACATATAAACCAGTATTGTCTTTTGCTGGTTTAGTGATGATATTAATATATTTTTTATATAACTTATCGTAATTAGTAAACTTGCCCATCATTCTAAAGAATGGAGAAGTAAGTTTTGCGGAGCGGTGTGCTTTATAAGGATGATAATAATTTTGCATTACCATCTCATAATATTTCATCTTTTTCCAAAGCTTTTTTCTTTTACTTAGTTTTGCTGGGGCTTCATCAAGAATAAATACATCAATAAATAAACCACAGTTATATTCGTATTTACTCATCGTAGTAACTAACCCAAGCATATCTTCTCTTCTAAGTCTTCCATATCTAAAGAAGTAGTTTCTATCGTTTAAAGCGTATTGCCAAGAATATGGGGCTTTAAATTCCTCATCCGCAAAATCGCAGATTTTATTAAAATCTTCTCTAGTAACAACGACATCAATATCTTCATCCCAAGGGATGAATCCTTTATGACGAATGGCCCCTAGTAAGGTACCATAGGCTAAATAAACAGTGACGTCATGTTTTTTACAAACATCCACAAAATACGCAAGCATCTCTAGTTCTGCATCCCAAAGTCTCTTGCGGTCTCCAAGAACAGAACCATCTAATTTAAGTTTTAAAATTTCTTCTCTATTCATGTTTATTTTCCTTTTTTAAATCTAGCAAAGATACCTTTGACTTGAGCGTAGACAAAACTTTCTCTAGTGATTGTTAGTAAGAGGAAGTAGATAAAAGCAGCGCCGAAGACAGTTAAAATAACCATCAACCAACTTGATATACCAATAAAATACATACCAAGACAGAATCCCGCTAAAGCGAGATTAGCAATCAATATCTTTATATAATCCCAAGTGCTAACTTTGAGCTTGAAATATTTATGAGAGAAGGCGATATAAACAACCGCAACAACAACTTCAGAAATAATAGAAGCAATCGCGGCCCCATATTCACCTAAAGAAGGGACTAACGCAAAGTTACCAATTAAATTAACGAGCGCCCCACTAGCGACGCAGAAAAGCATAGTCTTTTCTTTATCTTCAATAAGGCAGACTCTTGATCCTAAGAGATAACCAATCGGAGAAACAATTATCATCGTGGATAATATCATCAAGATATAAGAGGAGACAGCATAGCTTTCTCCATAAATAGCCACGATGACATATTTTGAAACGAATTGTAATCCGATAACGATAGGAATAGATAAGATAAGAATGATTTTAAATGTCTTACTTATTAAGTCATTAAATCCTTCGGTATCTCCTTCTTTTTTCATTCTTGATAAACGAGGGACGATAACCATCGTTAAAGCATTGATTAATTGCAGGAATATCTTTTGGATAGAGTGACCATATTTATAATATGCAACATGTTCACTACTTCTAAAAATACCGATAACAGTGATATCTAATAATGAATAAATCTCAATTGCGATGTTAACCGACACAAGTAATAAGATTGGTTTAACGTGTCTTTTAAAATGTAAATCTTTAAGCGTAAATTTAGCGAATTTACGGTGCATGGCAAAGTTAATAACGTAGTTGCCATATAAACCCACAACCGATATAACAGCGTAAATTAAACTATGATTATCATCTTTTACAAATAAGATTAAGCACACTAAACTAGCTACTTTAAATAAGACATTACTAATCGCTCTAATAGAGAAGTTCTCCACTCCTTCAAAGAGCCAATCGATATTTAATGCGTTAAGCGCTATAGCAATACCAGTTAATAAATATAAAGGTAAATCCGCTTTAAATTTTGGGACCGCAAAAACAAGTCCAACAAATAATAAAGAGAATATCGCGGTGGAAATAAAGTTTATTATATAGAGTTCTGAATATAGTTTATTCAGTTCTTCCTGATTATCTTTTACTTTCGCTACCTCTCTTAAACCATATGTTGGTATTCCCAAGAAAGAGAGAATAACGAAATAAGTCACTATATTTAAAGCATAAGCGACATCGCCAACAGTCTCAGGAGTTAAAACTCGAGCAACATAAATACCCACTACTAATGGGAAGGCAATATTAGCGATTGTATAAAGAAGATACCAAATACTATTTGTCTTTAAAGATTTAGCCATACGTAATTAAGAATTCTAATTCTTTCTCCCTTATGCTCAGGCATTTATATTATACCTTAGACAAGATTAAATCTACTTTTTATTCATAATAAATATCCACCGGACGATCCGGTGGTTTTTCATAGTCGGGCAGATATTAG
>CAMYVX010000035.1 GCA_947302535.1 uncultured Caryophanales bacterium | reverse complement strand
TGATGTTATCAATTTCGCTTTCTTGGATTGTGTAATTAAGACTATTAATCTTACCAATAAAGAACACTACTTCTTTAACTGCATCATAATCAGGCATGTAATATCCAATTGATTCTTTAAAGCCTGGAATGATTTCCGCTTTTAAACCAGTTTCTTCAAAGCATTCTCTAAGAGCGGTTTCTTCTTCAGATTCCCCTATTTCAACATGGCCTTTTGGAAAGCAAATGAAGCCGTTGTTTTGTTTGACTAAAAGATAATGAATCTCATTATCGATTAATAAATAGGGAATAATACCACATGATTTTTCTTGTTTCATAGTTTATCCAAGATGGAGCACGCGACGGGAATCGAACCCGCACGATTAGCTTGGGAAGCTAAAGTTCTACCACTAAACTACGCGTGCTTCTTGTAAAAAAGCCCCTTTCAGGGCTCTTTAAACGGTTTTGGTGGGTACTGACGGGATCGAACCGCCGACCTTCTGTACGTCAAACAGATGCTCTCCCAGCTGAGCTAAATACCCACTGTACGCTTTTAACTGCGCTCCACTATTATAAACACATTCAAAGAAAAATCAAAGTTTATTTTATAAGATAAAGAAAAAGAGGTAATTGCTTACCCCTTAATTCTTTTACACTTTGGTTTGCTAATTATTTTTTAGCAAGAGCTTTTTCTGGAAGGAATTGGAAAAGAATAACCAAACCACCATAAACAGCAATAGCGATACCAACGATAATCCAGAAGGCTTTTCTGAAGTCAGCTACATTAATGTAGACGATTGGTAAAATAATTAAAACAGCACCGATAACAAGTAAACCTAAGCTATATGGTAATGTTCTTTTGTGTGCTAATAAAACGAATAAACCATAGATAGCGATTGCTGCGCCTAAACCGATCAAGGCATAAATAGTTAAATCAATAACAACAGCAAGTGTTAATTTGTCTGCCACTAAAGCAATACCAATGGTTAATAAAACTGCACCAGCAGCCAAGAAACCAAATGGTAATAATTTGGTGTTGAACGCTAAAGCAAAAGCTAAAATGACTAAAACTGCACCAGCAACAATACCAACGATACCAAAATAAGTATCTAAGGCAGCCCAACCGTTAATGGCAACTAAAATACCAAGAACGACTAAAACAGCGCCTTCAATAATGTTAACGAATTTGTTTGAATTCATTGTTTTTTCCTCCGCTTACTATTTTAAACATTCAGTAAACAAAATAAAACTATTAAAAAAGGAATATATTTAATTTATTCATAAATGAATTAGTATTTTGGTACAATGTAAAAAAGAGGTGCATATATTATGAAACTTTTTTCACTCCCAGGCCTATTAATATCAGTAGCTACACTTTCAACAATAAGTGGCTCAATTAATAGACATACTAGTAAACACAAAGTGGTTAGCCATACTTTCGAATATTCCCCAGTTGGTGGCGGGGAATTTCTTAGCTATACAGCTGAGGTTTATTTCTCTCAAGATTATTTTGAACACCCTTCCACGGAATATGATCCACATTTATCAACTGCGTCTCTTGCTTTTGCTATATCAACCTTTACAGAAGCAACTCCGGTTTATAACGAAGAATGGTACGTAAACCAATCTAAAAAAGCTAAAGCATTTTTAGAAGGACTTGATTTCAATACGTTTACCGTCAATGAAGATTATTGTAAATCCGCAACTATAGATACAATCGGTTTATGCGCAGCAAAAAAAGAATTTGAAGATTATACAGTAGTCGCTGTTGCCCCAAGATCCGGAGGATATTTTAGAGAATGGGCTAGTAACGTTCATTTAGGTGACGGAAGTAAATCAGATAATATGCACGAAGGTTGGTATAACGCCGCAAATAAATTGATTCGATTTGTTAGTGACTTTGTGAACAACAATAACGTTAGCGGAAAAGTTAAACTTTGGATGGCTGGTTTCTCTAGAGGTGGAGCCACTACTAATATCGCAGCTGGCTTAATTGATAACAAATTAAATAATGGCGAGAGCTTATTTGATAAAGCCTATACCACTAGAGATGATGTCTATGCTTATACATTTGAAGCCCCACAAGGAGCTAATGTTAATTCTTCTAATGTTAAAAAACCAAAGGATAGACTATATGACAATATTTGGAATATCGTCAATCCATTTGATATCGTTCCAAAATTAGCCATGAAAGAATACGGCTTTACTCGTTTTGGAAGAGATAAATTTGTCACAAATAAATTCTATGAACCTGACGATTATGAAAAGAATCGTCGTACGTTCAATGCCTTCTTAGATATTTTTCACCAAAACAAACTAACAACATTAAAACCAGATGCTTTTGCGATGTCAGGATTTGAAATTGAAAACTTTGGTCTCGACATCATAATCACGCTAGTTTCAGCGATTGCCAGCGATAAAGATATGTCTTCAATTCTTCTCCCGTTCCGTGATGATACAAAGAAGAATTATGACGCGAATATTGCCTTCAATCAGCTGATGGATGAGTTAGTTGATAACCTTGGTAATAGAAGTAAATATGTTAGCAAATTCCAGTCGAATTTTGAAAATCTCATGCTTATCATACAATACGAACAAAATTCCGCCCCTAATTTTTTGGCGAGTTTGTTAAAGATTATTTCTATGAGCGCTATCCTTGATACCACGATTGGATCTACTAGCCTCACTAAAGCTGCAATCAAAACCATTTGGGGAGATAATCTAGCAGCCGAAATATATCAATTGATTAATGTATTTACTGGCCCCTTGGCAGATACCTACTGGGAGAAACCAGGCGAATTATTATCTATTACAGCCTATATTAATAGCATCTTTGAAAACCACTATCCAGAAGTTGTTTTAGCCCATAACGCTAGCCAAGATAGTTATTACATTGATGCCTATAACAAAGGAAAAGCTGAATATGAAAAAATATCACTTGTTCCATTTATGGATAATGCCGACTATGGAAGAATGCACTTCTTTGGATATAACGATATCGGTTTAAGACTACAAAGTAAAAACGGCACTAGAGTTATCAATATTGACGGACACGTCTTTGGTAAGAGTGATGTTAAAGATTGCTATGCTGGTTATGCAGCCGGATATTATTCCTACGCTACAGAAGAAAAAATGGATTTATTCATGCCAGTAAATCGTAAATATAACATCTCTATGAAATCATATTCTAAAAAGCCTTATCACCGTTGTGAATATTGGGCCTATTATGAATTCTTATTCTTAACTGAACAAGGAACAAGAAGAAAAGAATGTGACCATAAAAAAGAACATACCTATTTTAATTCTGACCGCCACAAGCGCGATGTCACTATTAAGTTTTAAGGGGGGGCCGAAAAATGAAAAAAATATTAACATTCCTTTTAGCGGCTATTGCCATGATTCCAATAGCAGGTTGTGGTAATGATAAAACTCCTGAGCCTAAACCAAGAGATGACCCATCTATTGATCCCACACCAGAAATAATTCCCAATCAAGAAGAAGTAGACGAACTTAAGGCTTTACTTGTTAAACAAGATTTGTCTCCTTTCTACGAAAGAATGTTTGCTTCCTTTTTTAAACAAGAGTACACATCCTATTCGAGCGCATATGAAGACGAAACAGAAAGTATTGATTTCTTTAGGTATATTGGCACTGGAGCCTATGGATTTTTCTATTCAGTTGAAGAGGAACAATATGATGAAATAATGGCGAAAGATAATCATAATCTATTTGATTTTTTAGTTAAAAGTGTCAGTGATTATGAAATGCTTCAATCCGCTTATATCAATTCTTATTCATATGAAGGAGAAGATGGAGAAGGTAGTGGCGAAGAAGAAAAAATAGATGTTTATTATTCTCAGCATCTACATTCATTATTTAATAACAACAATTTACAAGTTTCTAATCAGTTGTCGTATGAAGATAGATTAAATGAAAAAGATAATGTAGAAAGAAGCTTTAACGGCTTGATAGATCTTGATTCATTAACAAGCACTATCTCTACTTCATTCTTAATGAATCTCTTTCAAAGAGCCACACTTTTTGATGGACAAAGAAACACCGAATTTCTTGATAGCCTTTATTATGATATTTGTAAAGATTTACTAACAAAAAATGATAAAGAAATGAGTGACTTTATCATTACCAATGGCATTGTCATTGAAGACGGAGAAGAATATACAGAAGTCCATTTTAAAATAGAAGATGATTCTATCAAAGAAATTCTAGCTGATAATGACATTATCCCAGGAAATCTTAAAGGGACTCTATATTACGATAAAGACACTGGAAGTTTTGAACTTTATGAGTATCAAATTATTTATATGAATAGCGATGTGAGTGATGATGGATTCTCTGTTCATGCCGCGACAATGAATTTCCAAGCGACTGGTTACTCACGTCATAAAACATACGAAGAAATCCCATGGATTACACCTAATCCAGTTGTCTATGATGACGCTAGTCAATATATAACCGATTTAGTGGGTGAAGTTATTCCACCTGTACGTTAATAAACGAATATCAACTTATATAAGCAACCTTTCAAAGGGTTGCTTTTTTAAACAAGGGTGAATTTACCGTTCAAGTGCAACACTTCTAGACAAAAATAAAGGCTCATATCA
>CAMYVX010000034.1 GCA_947302535.1 uncultured Caryophanales bacterium | reverse complement strand
TGCAAAGGTTTTGGACATAAAAAGGTGTTTCTAGATAAAATGCAAAAAAGTAATAACATAGTTATTAATAAAATTTTTAGCACTCTTACTTAACGAGTGCTAATTTTGTGCTACAATAGAGTTATAAAAGGAGGATTAATTTATGCAAATGGAACAAATGCCTGACTATGAAAATGATAAAGATGTCCTTCAAAAATTTGGCCGTAACATTAACGAAGAAGTTAAGAAAGGGAAAATTGATCCCGTCATCGGTCGTGATGAGGAAATTAGAAAAATCATTGAAATATTAGCCAGAAAAACTAAAAACAACGTCATTCTTTTAGGTGAACCTGGCGTTGGTAAAACCGCAATACTTGAAGGTCTTGCGGAACGTATCGTCAAAGATGATGTGCCGACCATACTTAAGGATAAAACTATTTATGAATTAGATATGGGCGCATTAGTAGCGGGTGCAAAATACCGTGGTGAATTTGAAGAGAGATTAAAAGCAGTCCTTAATAAAATTAAGGAAAGCGAAGGCAAAATCATTCTCTTTATCGATGAGATCCACCTCATTGTCGGCGCTGGTCGAGCGGATGGTGCCCTCGATGCTTCTAACATGCTCAAACCGATGCTTGCGAGAGGAGAAATCGATTGTATCGGGGCGACGACATTAAAAGAATATCGTGAATATATTGAAAAGGACCGCGCTCTAGAAAGAAGATTCCAACCCGTTCTTATCAATGAACCGACTGTGGAAGATACTATTTCTATATTAAGAGGATTAAAGAATAGGTTCGAATCATTCCATGGTGTGAAGATTACCGATAATGCTTTAATCGCCGCGGCAAGTTTATCCAATCGTTATTTAACATCTCGTTTCCTTCCTGATAAAGCTATCGACTTAGTGGATGAAGCTTGTGCTTCCATCAAAGTGGAACTCGCCTCTATGCCTAGCGAACTCGATGAATTAGAGAGAAAGATTAGGCAATTAGAGATTGAAAAGGCTGCTTTAAAGAAGGAGAGTGATGAAGCGAGCAAGAAGAGACTCGCGGATGTCGAAAAAGAACTCTCTTCTCTTAATGAGAAAGATAACGAACTCAAGAAGAGATGGAAACAAGAGAAAGATGAAATTCTCAAAGTTAAAGACATTAAAGAGAAACTCGAAAAAGCGAAGTTTGATTTGGATGTCGCTTTAAGTCATTCCGAATACGAAAAAGCGGGTGAATTACAATATAAGACCATCCCAGAATTAGAGAAGAAATTAAAAGAGAACGATAATTCTCAAAGCGAGAAGAAACTCTTATCCGAAGTCGTGGATGAAGAACAAATCGCGAAGATTATCTCTCGTATGACCAACATCCCTCTCAGCAAGATTGAAAAAGGCGATAGAGAGAAAGTTCTCGATTTAAAGAAGACTTTATCGAAGAGAGTAATCGGTCAAGAAGAAGCTTTAACTTTAGTTAGCGATGCGATTCTCCGTCAGAGAGCGGGGATTAAAGATAGCAATCGACCAATCGGTAGTTTCTTGTTCTTAGGTCCTACTGGTGTGGGTAAAACCGAAGTCGCTCGTGCTTTGGCGGAATCCTTGTTCGATTCGGAGAGTCATATCATCCGTATCGATATGAGTGAATATATGGAGAAATATAGCACTTCTCGTCTTATTGGTGCCCCTCCAGGATATGTCGGATATGAAGAAGGCGGACAACTCACGGAGAAAGTGAGAAGAAATCCTTATTCTATCGTCTTATTCGATGAAATCGAAAAAGCTCATCCCGAAGTCTTTAATTTGTTACTACAAATGTTAGATGATGGGAGACTTACCGATAGTCAAGGAAGGGTCGTGGACTTCAAGAATACGATTATCATCATGACTAGTAATTTAGGTAGTGAATATCTCCTCAATAATGAAAGAGATAAAGTGGAAGGATTATTACATCAAACCTTTAAGCCTGAGTTCTTAAATCGTATCGATGAAATAGTGTACTTCTCCCCATTATCTAAAGAGACTCAATCTAAGATTGTTGATAAGATGCTTAACAATCTCAATGATAGATTAAAAGAATCTTATTATTCGTTCGAATTCTCTGACGCTTTAAAGAGTTGGATCCTCGATAGTGCTTATTCACCAATCTATGGTGCGAGACCGATTAAGAGATTCATCCAGAATAAAGTGGAGACCATTATTGCGAATAAGATTATTTCACAAGAGGTTGACACCAAACACAAATACTCAGTTGATTATAACGGCCAAGAAGTCATAGTCAAACAAGTTTAATCTTAGGGAAGCCACCCGTTGGGTGGTTTTCTTTATCTAAATGAGTTAAAAACTTTTTAGCGCCTTTCTCTTTTTTTGTTCGTCTTATTGTATGAAGCCCCTTAGAAGATTAATATAGAAGGAGAAACGCGTATGAAAAAAATCATGAAGAAAGCGACATTGATTTCCACATTACTAGGCAGCTTAATTATCACTAGCTGCCAAGGTATTTTAATACCTTCAACAAGTAGTAATAGCTCTGATACTACATCAAGCGTTTTTTCTTCGAGCGAAAATAATCAATCTAGCAGCCATGAAAATGAATATGGTGTAACCGTCATCAAGGAAGAAAATGACACCGTTCCAGAAGAAGGAATTACCTTTACTGTTGAAAGTCTTAATAAAGAATTCTGTTTAAAAAGCAGAGACCTCTACGCAACTGATACGGACACCAGAATTATTGCTTCTCTCTACAACTTATATTTAGCGGACGCGAACAAGGATGGCTGCCTTGATTTTATATTCACCACAGCATCTGGTCGCTCATACGATAACGCTGGCGTGTGGGTTGGTGTTTACGATTATAAAAATAGTCAAATGCTCTATGAATTAAACGATCCAAATGAATTTGACTATCGTATATATTTCAGCGCACCTAGTTTTATCATAGAAAAAACTAATACAGACTACTGGAACTCTGATAATTTCTTAGAAACAGGTCGTTTAGTGGGTAAAGGTATCCTAGATTATAGTGGTGAAAAAGTGACCACCAAATGGGAGAACTTCCTTAATATTGATTCATGCAATTTTAATATTACTTTAGCGGGTAAAGATCGTACTCCTGTACCGCTAAAAACGACTGGAGATAATAATATCTTTATTGTGGAGCACGCTAGTGTTGATAATGCCTATTGCATCACCACAAACGTCACAAGAAATAGTGGTAACTACGATGGCTTAACTAGCGATTTACCTGTTGGTTATCGTCTTAATGGCTATTATTTTTTGGTGCAATCTATTGCTAGCAACATTCAAGACAATGTCATCATATATTTAGATTCTGCATACCTTGAATACAACAATAAAACTTCCGCTGTAGTGGAAGTATGCGTCTCTAACTTCATATACCATATCATTTTCGAATTTGATACTTATGAGTATGATGCTAACCACGCCACATTAATAGGAACTCTTGGCTGGACCTTTACTGCTAGTGATATCGTTGAATACTCTCGAGAATATATTCCTGGTCCATACAATAACCCATATAGCGAAGAAGAATATCCTTTTACCTGTGTTTCTGTTGGTAGTGGTCGAGGAATCGCAAGAGAAATTTATCGAATGCTAGAAGGATTAGTGGTGGAAATTGATCCTGCTTTAGTAAAAGCGACAACAGAACTTGTTCATTTCTTCTTCAAGACTAGTGACAATAAATATACGTTTGTTAGACAAAATCCATTCATTAAAATCAATGATAGTTATTACCTAATCATTTACGCTCAATATTATGCAAATGCTATCAATACCACTAAGGATTACGTTCGTTTTAGAGATGGACATAGTGAAATTAGAGTGGAACCAGTTAATCCAGGTTTGACACCTCAGGTTATTCAAAACGCCACAAGCATCCTCTTTAAGCAAAGCTCAAACTATCCTAGCGAGGCTTTAGAGAATTACAAAAATAATGCTAGCTACACATTTACTATCGCGAACAATCTGTTCTACATCATTGACGCTAAAATAATGGTGATGGGAAGTTCAAAGTAGCGTCGGAAGCTGATTTCTCCTCATTGTTTCCAGTTGCATAACCGATTAAAGACCTCGTGAAAAACGAGGTTTTCTTTTTTCTAAAAAAGTGGTGCGTGCATAGGCGTTTTTGTGCGACAATAAAAATGACATTAAATTCATGGAGGTATAACTATGAAGAAGTTTATTGTACCCGCTTTTGCGGTATCTGTTTTATCTCTTGCTAGCGCTATTGTTATTTTTCAAAACAAGAACTATCAAGAAGTAAGTGCTTATTCTATCGCTAATTTACCAAGCACAATTGACTTAAACGATTGCACAGATGCGGAAATCAGAAGTTATTATGCTGGTCTTGATTCACTGGGTGAATCTGAAAGACAAGGCACAAACCTCCTCAAGAATTTAAAGCCAATCTTATCTAATGGCCAAAAGTATTACAGCTACGATAGCAATACCAAAATCTGGCAGATGTATGAAATCATCGACCGTGACTGGGTAAAATCTCCTGCTAATCAGCTCACAGTTGGTACTTATGATTCTGCCACAAATAAGATTACTGGCTATCAATATAGCACTAATTCCACTTATTCAAGTGGTAATAACCCATATGTTCACGCTCTATATAATAATAGA
>CAMYVX010000033.1 GCA_947302535.1 uncultured Caryophanales bacterium | reverse complement strand
GTAATGCTAAACGGCTTTATGATAAATATTCTTAATCGGGTAAAACTTCAAACAGTTGAATAACATATTAATTGTTTTAGCAATTAAACAACTAGACTGCTTGACACACACACACACACACACATTACTATATCAATTATAGGATGTTGTTGTAGCATGGGTTATTTTGTATATTTTGATTATTTGAAAAACGGTGTCACAAGGGTGCGGAAAGCACTTGCTTCAACGAAAATGCGTGACTACGCCGCCCTCCTCTTAGCATATAAACAAGGTGGTGGTTTGACTAGATTTAGACAAACCAGCCACATTTATCTTCAAACAGCAAAAGCTATTTTTCGTGTGAATAGTCATATCATCACCATTAGAGGAAATCATCTTGGATTTACCCCTCGTCATTTCTATGGCGCATTATTGACGAAAAGATTAATTACTCTAATGTGGTCTTGCAGTTTAGGAAATGGTTTTCCATCTTTTATTGATTGCAAGCAAGGCAATAGATGTACTGAAATGGCAATCGCTTATTCTAATGGGTACATTATAAAAGTGTCTTTTCGAATTAAAAATGGAAAGCCACATTTTGCCTTTTTTCAAAGTCAGAAATACTGTCGTGCTTACGGAATCATATTTAAAAATTTATCTATTGGGTCTCAAGTTATCTTTGATGTGTTTGATCCTGAATGTGATGGCTGTGAAACCGATCCTTGGCACAATTGGGAAGGCTTCTTATGTTTAATACATCAATTAGTTGATAGTGACCCAGATTCAGTCACAAGAGATTATGTTTCTAATGGAATTAAAACTACAATCAGAGCCACGAATATAGAAGGAACTGTTTTTGGATACTGTGCTGATAAAAATATAGTTGAAGAAAAAGATGAATATAGTCTATTCAATGGTTTTTATATAGAAGAATGCAGCGGGGAAGAAGAAAATGAAAAAGAATAAGATATTTTTGTTGTCGTTATTGTCATCAAGCGTATTATCGCTTGCTTTGGTAATAACAAGTTTTAATGTTAATAGTGACATTTCTGCACATGCAGATAATGTTTCCTATGGAATTACATTTAGTTCAACAAATAATAAATTTTTCGCGGGAACTGGAGCTTCCCCACAATCAGGAGACGCGACAGTCCATACTGATTTAGGTAATGATGTTGGGTTTACTTATTATAATGTCGCGGGTGGTTCATCCTCCATGTGGCATCTTGTTACTCCTAGTGGATATTTTTATAACACCACACCGATATTAGGTCTAAATAAGATATCCATCATGTCCGCTCAAGCCGGAAGATCATATAAACTCTATTGGTCAAAAGATACCAACTTTGATGAATTAAATTCTGAAACATTTACCACAGATACATCGTATGTTGATTTTGATTTTAATGATTTTCTTCCTAAATATTTCAAGTTTGAAAATATTGATTCAAATAACGTTTCCATTAAGAATATGGATATCAAATTATCATGTGTTAATAACTACCCTTATATAGCATTATTGAAAAACGATGATGCAATGGGAACAGTAACTGGAGAAGGCGCTAAAACAACAGGAGAAGAAGTGACAATTGTTGCTACACCAAACCAAGGATATAGATTTATTGGCTGGTATGCTGATGACGTTCTTATTTCTACAAATTCAACCTATACATTCAATATCGGTAATGATGACTTAGTGTATACTGCTCATTTCACACATCAATCATACAATTTTGTGGTTCAATCTGAATCTAATGAAAAAGGAACGGTCTCTGATTCATCTGGAGAATATAATTACTTATCTAATGTGAGTGTTGAAGCCACTGCTAATACGGGATATTCATTCTCTGGTTGGTATAGAGGTAACTCCTTCGTTTCAAATAGTAATCCATACTTATTTAGTATGCCTTATAATGATTTAACATTAACCGCTAAGTTTTCAGCTAATCCATATCATTTAACACTAGTTAATGCTAATAGTGATCTTGGTAGTGTTACAGGGGCAGGAACATATACATATGGTAGTTCAGTAACCGTTAACGCTACTCCGAATACAGGCGTATCATTCCTTGGATGGTATAACGAAAATGATGAATTAATTGCCTCAAGCAATCAATATCAGTTCAATATGCCTTATGAAGATATAACATTAACTGCTAGATTTGCTTGGACACAATATTCTGTTGTAGCTACTCCTAATGATGGAAATTTAGGAACAGCTACTGGTAGTGGTTCCTATATTATGAATCAACAAGTTAATTTAACTGCCACTCCTAACGAGCATTGTTCATTTATGGGTTGGTATATTGATGATGAATTACAATCAATAGACACACTTTATACATTCAATATGCCTTGCTCAAATCTAGAAATTGAGGCTAGATTTACGCCAAATTATGCAATTATGGCCTATAGCGATAATGAATTAATGGGCACAGTTATTGCTTCATTAGAATGGGGTGCTGGATTAGAAGTAACCGTTGAAGCTAATCCAAATGATGGATACGTTCTTGATTATTGGGCTGATGAAAACTATGACATTCTTTCCTATGATGCGTCATACACATTTACTATGCCAAACCATGATATTGAATTAATAGCAGTATTTGGCACTGGTTATACATTAACAGTAACTTCTAGTGATGAAGCTAAGGGTACTGTTATTGGTGGAGGCCAATATGTAGTTGGTAGAAACGTGACTGTTACAATGAACTATATTTCCGGTATATTTATGGGATGGTTTGATGGAAACAATCAATTAGTTGCTGCTAATAACTCTTATACATTTTCCATGCCATCAAATGATTATTCTTTAGAAGCAAGATTTATGTCACAACAAGAATGGAATATAGCCCACGGTGTCACACCAACTATTTCTAGCGATGAAAAAACAATAACCTATGGTTTATATCCTCAAACAAATGTTAATAATCCTTCATTGATATCCGCTCTTAATGGTTTAACTAATCCTGAATCTAATGGATGGTATCTATATGGAAATGAGTATTATGCCAAAGTAAACGCCACTCCTTATAGTTCAAGCTATAAGTTTGATAATGGAACAACAATTGTTAGAGGAACAACTTATTGGTTTAAGTGTGAACCAATTACTTGGAATGTGTTAAGTAATAGTAATGGCAAATACTATATTCTTTCGTCAGTATTGCTTGATGCCCACAGATACAATAAATATTATTCCGGAACCGAAGACGGTCATTATGCGAACAATTATAAGTATTCAGAAATAAGAAACTGGTTAAATGCCGATTTTTATAATTGTTCATTCGCTTTAAATGATGGGTATGTTTTGACAACTAATGTTAATAACAAAGCCTCAACTACTGATTGGGCAAGTAATCAATATGCTTGTGAAAATACTCAAGATAAAGTCTTCTTACCAAGTTATCAAGATTACCTTAATAGTAGTTATGGATTCTCAACATCAACCAGTTCAACTAGCACTAGATGCTGTAGAACTACTGATTGGGCAAGAGCCAGAGGTTCATATTATTGTTCAAATAATTCATCCTATTATTATGACGGTTGTTATTGGACTCGTTCTCCTTACAGCTACGGCTCCAGCCATGCGTGGAGTGTCCGTGACGACGGTTCCCTCAACTGCGACTATGTCGGCAACGCGAGCCTCAGTGTTCGCCCCAGTCTTACAATCCACATTGCGTAGGTTACGGAGCAATAATCAAAAATCAATACCGCCTCTTATTAAAAACAAAAGAGGCGGTGCTTTTGTATTAAATGTGAAATCAACAAAATAATATTTTATATTTTTCAAGTTATATTAGCAGGTACTATTTAATAAACACTTTATTAGATACTAAGAAAGTGATATATTTTTAAACGAAATGAGGAATTTATTATGGGAAGAGCACATGAAGTAAGAGCTAAATCAATGGCGGCTACTGCTGCTAAAAGAAGTGCTTTATTTATGAGAGCATCTAAAGAAATCTATATGGCGGCTAAATCTGGAGAACCCGATCCAGAAATGAACCTTGCTTTAAGAAGCGCGATTGAAAAATGGAGAGGCCAAAATGTCACTAAGGACGTTATTGACCGTGCGATTCAAAAAGCTAAAGGTGGTTCTGCTGAAGCTTATTCACAAGGCCGCTATGAAGCTTTTGGCCCTGCTGGCTCATTATTAATTATTGATACATTAACTGATAATTCTAACCGTGCATTTATCGCTGTTAGAACTGCAGTTACTAAAAAAGGTGGGCATTTAGGAAGCACATTATTTAACTTCACTGAAACTGGTATCTTTGCTTTTAAAGGCACTAATAGGGATGAAGTTGAAGAAACATTAATCTTAGGTGATGTTGATGTTAGAGAAGTCACTGAAGAAGATGGCATTATCGAAGTCTTAGTGGAACCAACATCCTTTGGAGCGGCTCGTGATGCTCTTGCGGGACTTGGTATTAAGGAATTCGATACTGCTGAAATTACCTTCTTACCAAATGAACCTATCAGCATTGACGATCCTGAAGAAAAAAGAAAATTTGACGAATTAGTGGACATGCTTGATGAAATTGAAGATGTCCAAAACGTCTACCATAACGTGCAATAAGAGGAAGCAAAACGGCTTCCTTTTTTCTTTCAATAATTTAATTTAAAAATGTGGATAAAAATATCCCCATATTTATATTAATATTTCTATTTAATTAATACTACGTATATAACTAAATATAAATATAGGGATAGCTTTGTGGATAAAAAATAATGATTGATTATTAGTTATTTTTGCCTTTATCATATAGGCACTTTATGACAAAGAGAAAAGGTCTATCTAATGAAGAAAAACTGATTAATGCTTTGAAAAAAATTCCCAATCCATTGGAAGATAAGAAGCATCGTATTTGTATATGTTTTGTTAATAATCGCGCCAGAAGTAATGAAAGTAGATTCGAACACATATCTATGATGAGACATGATTTGCGGGCGAGTGATATTGAGAAAATATCTCGTCATATTAACACATCAATTATGAAGAAAGATTTAGAAAGAAAGGACACGTTCAATTTATACATCAAGAGAAATAATTATGGTAATGAGTATATTAAAATCTCTCTTGAATTAGATTTCGCAAAATCAAATAAAGCAGTTGTTAAAACAATCTTTATTACAACAAACATGAAATAATTATTCCAACATAGCAAAATGTTGTTATAATAACTTTGTCAAAGGTGGAGATGTACGTCCTCTTCCGCTAAGCAGTTATGCTGCCACCGGTGAGTAAACGTCAGTGTACGACCACGGCGCACCCCTTGGGGTGGTACAGAGCGATCCAGGAAACGCACTGACCTGGTTGACAATCAAATAATGACTCTAGTGAACTGGTCAACGAAAAGTAGACAGTTCAAAAAAGCTCAATACCCCATGTCAGA
>CAMYVX010000032.1 GCA_947302535.1 uncultured Caryophanales bacterium | reverse complement strand
TTTCGTAAATTAAAAGGGGCTAAGTCACCTCATAGGTTTCTTAACAGCCCCTTTTCTTTTATGCTTTTTTAAAAGAGAAAATATAGCGTGTAAAGTATTGGGAGACAACTAAAGAATACCTCTAAAAATATAAATGCATTTTATGTAGAAAAATGATAAAAAATGATAAACGATGATAAAGAATGATAAAAGAAAATAAAAATGATAAAGAATGATAAACGATGATAAAGAATGATAAAAATATTTTGAAATGATAAAAAGACTATAAATCTATTGATTTAATCTTATAAAAGCATATACTTATATCGTTTTAACTTAAAAAGGAAAACAGTATATGAATAAGAAATTAATATTATTAACATTAACTACATCATTCATTGGATTAGCTTTATTCGGAGTTATTGCTACTTCAAGTAATAGTGGTTTATTACCTCTAGAACCTTCTAAAGCCACTGAAAGTGGATTAGAGATTACATTTGATGAAAGTGTCTCTGGAGATGGTAATGCGACTTTATATACAAAATATGGTTATGGATTAAATATTGAATATGGTGGTGTTACTCAAGAAGAAGGTAAGATTGGTCGCTTTTATAATGGTTCCTATATCGCTGTTAAGAAGAATAGCGATGGAGTGGGATTTAATCATCTAAGCAAAGTAATCTTATCCTTTACTTGCTCTATTGTTGGAGACACGAATAAATTAATTTGTTCATCTAATGATAGTGATGATACATTTACTGAATTTAGTGAATATGGCTTATACGCGATTACTAAAACTAGAACACTAAATTATAGTAGTGGTACATCGTTTGTTTATTTCTCTTTTAATTTAGACGCCTCCAGTAGCGTCTCTTTAACCTCTATTACTTTTACTTATACTTGCTAGGTTATAAAATTAAGTTATGAAACTAGTAGCTTTAAGAAAGATTCATGAAGGTAAATTCCTGACCTATTATGTTGCGGATTATCTAAAAGATAATGGTAAGATAAAATCTTATGAATTTATCTCTAGAGATAAGAATTTAACTTTATCAACTTTTGGTCATAATAAACCCGCGGGTGTTGGTTTAGTGCCTTTAAGTGAAGATAAAGAAAAAGTATTGCTCCAACAAGAATTTCGCTTAGCGACGAATAGATTTGTTTATAACTTCCCCGCGGGATTAATTGATAAAGATGAAGGCATTGAACAAAGTGCAAAAAGAGAGCTCAAAGAAGAAACAGGATTAAATCTAGTGGAAGTGATTGATGTTCTTCCTCCTTCTTATGCTTCTCAAGGCACTAGTGATGAATTGATGTCGATTCTTGTTTGTACTTGTAAAGGAGATATCACTCCATCAATTTTTGATGATGAAGAGATTATCGCTAAATGGTACACAAAAGAAGAAATTAAAGCCTTATTAGAAGATTATAATAATTACTTTTCTGTTAGAACCCAAATGTTCCTTTATATGTGGGTCAAAGGCAATATTTAACTAAAATATTTGTTTGTATACATCTAATTAAACTTACTTTTTGTTGTTTTATGATTTTGACTAGCCTAAAATATATAGGCTTTTTTAAAGCATATATAATAATGGGTGCTGTCTATGAATAATCATTTTAAAGAACGTAAGAAAAAGCTTTGTTTGCTTTCCTTTTTCTCTATTACGACATTCGTATCGTTTTTACTTGTTATTTCCGTTTTTAATAATGGAAATAATTACTTTGATACCAAATCCAAAGAAACAACTTATACATTAACATTAGATAGTTCTAATAAAGTGACTTCTAGTGGTGATAAGGTTCAAAAAACTGCTTTAGGTAATGATGTTACCTTTACTTATTCTTCAGTTGCGGGTTCCACAAGTGGACACGTGACATTAAATGATAACGGCGCCTTAGTGAATAAAGATTGGATTAGATCTATTTCTTCCTTTACTTGTACTTTTACTGGAGGAACATCATTAAAAGCCTCTATGTCTTATGGGGGCGATGTTTGGAATGATGGTTTCAACATTGAAAGTGGACACGAATACGAAATAGGAAGTAATCCTTATTACATCAAGTTCCTCTCTAGTGGAACAACCACGATTAACTCAATTGTATATAAATATACATGTGTTGAAAATCCCGCTGCTCATGAAGGCGAAGAACCAAGTGACGGCTTATTAGGTGTCATTGATTTCTGGGACTCCGATAATGCGGGAGATACAGCAACATCAACACTTGTTAATGCTTCTTATGTCCAAGCTCGTTGCTATGATTCTGATGATACAAGTAACCGCCAAAGCAAGACTTTAGTCAGCGCTGTTTCGGCTTCATACACATATCAAAACAGATATGGTGGCATTGGTTTATCAAGTAAGAATAACGCCGCTTCATTAGCCATTTCTCTTGCTAATGGTATTGAACCATTAAGTGTTACAGTTATTGCTGGTTCTCAATCACCAAGCAAAACATTATCGTTAAATGATTCTGGAAAAAGTGTTACCGCAAACTGTACCAGTATTACAGCCTTACACGATGATTACACAAACACTTTAACTTGGGAATTCTCTACCGCTCCTTCACAATTACAATTTGACGTCGTTAAAAATTCAAGATTAGCTATCTATCGTATTTATCTATATGGTGAACAAGGTGCTTCATGGGATACGCCTAAAGATTGTATTGGCTTTACTGCGACTGATAGCAAAGCTAATAGCTATAAAATGACTGATGTCTTTGATAATGATAATGGCTTAGAAGTTACCGCTCAATATGATGACGGCACTAGCGAAACATTATCTCGTGGTGGTGTCGATGGCTATAGTTACGAAGTAAGAGATTATTTAAACGATGAATTAGTGGATACTTCTAATGACTTTGGTAACATCGGTGGTAATAACCAAAAGAGTTATTACGTCATTGTTTCCTACAAGAACTTTATCCCTGTTATGTATGACATAAGTGTCTCATTCGTCACTAAATTAACCGAAATTATTGTTAATTCTAATATCTTAGAATACAACACCGCTCAAACATTAAATACTAGCGAGATTTCCGCTGATTTAAGATTTAACAAAACAACATTGAATGTTGATGAAGTTCCTTATGCTTCATTATCTGAATATGATTTATCTTTAACCCTTCTTGATCCAACTGACGTTGTCTATCCAGTTAGTAATATCTTTGGTAGTGAAGGTACATGGAAGATTAAGATTGCTTCTAACGAGTATCCTAGCGTTTATGGAACATTAGAAATTCATGTTAACGCGATTCCAGTGACTGCAATCTCTGTTTCTGGCGCTGGTGGAGTAGCCACTGTCGAAGAAGAAAGCACTCTTCAATTAACCGCTGCTGTCACTCCAAATAACGCTACTTATAAAACTGTAGAATGGACTACTAGCAGTAGTAGTGTCGCGACAGTTAACACTAATGGTTTAGTAACTGGTGTCAGTGCTGGTAATGCAAGAATTACCGCTACTGCAATCCATGGTTCCGAAGTCTATGGATATTTAGATGTCACAGTTACTAAAAAGCCTGCACAAAGTGAATTTGATGCCTCTATGACACCTGGCGATAACGCTTCAGACGTCACAGTCAATGGCCATACCGCTGTTAAAGTCGGTACTAGTAAAAATTCTGGCTCTATGACTATCACCGTAGGTGCTGGTGCCACATCATTAACTTTCTATGCAGCAGGATGGAATGGGACATCTACTTCTATTTCATTAACTCCTGAGGATAGTATCTCTCCAAACAATATATCCTTAACAGCGGATACTGGTATTTCTGGAAACTCTCCATTTACTTTAGCAAGTCAAACTGAAGAAATTTATTTAAAGACCTGTACATTAACAAATATCAATAGCGAAACAACTATTTCAATTGCAGCAAGTACAAGATTTGTTGTTTGGGGTGCAAAATACTACACCACACAAGTTGATCCTGTTTATCCAACAAGTATTTCTTTAAGTGGCGATCAATCTATTTCTGTTGGTGGTACCTCACTCTTATCTGTATCTTATTCTCCAAGTGACACTAACGTTAGAAACGTTACATTCACTTCTAATAACACAAGTGTTGCTACCGTTAGTAGCGGCGGTATTGTCACTGGCGTCAGTGCTGGTTCAGCTAAGATTACTGCGACTGCTGAAGCCGCGAATAGTGGCACTGTCAGTGCAGAAATCAATATTACTGTTTCTGCAGTTAGTGTTACTGGTGTTTCCTTAAATAAGAATGCTTTAACATTACACGTCGCGGAATATGAACAATTAACCGCGACAATTGCTCCAGTAAATGCTGGTAATCAAAATGTGACATGGACAACATCCGATAGTAGTGTTGCCACTGTTGCTAATGGATTAGTAACAGGTATGGGCAATGGTACTGCGACTATTACAGTTACGACCGCAGATGGTGGCTATACCGCTACATGTGCTGTTACTGTTATTGAAAGTAGCGGTGGCGGTGGAGCTTCTGGCTCAGCCACGATTAGTGTTAGCGATATTCCAACCACTTATAACACTACAAGTGGCAATACAAGCGCTGATGGCTTTACATTTACTTCCTATAACGTAGCTAGTAGTTATACTAGCGGTTCTATGCAGTGGAAGAAATCTAGTGGATATATTGAAAATACCACCGCGATCGATGGTTTAATTAGTATCACCATTGAAGAAACTAGTGGTAAATCATTTGCAGGAACCTTATATAGTGGTACTTCTGCTAGCCCAAGTGGTAATTCTCAATCCGTTAGTAGCGGTAACACCTACACATTTAGTGGCAACCCATCTTACTTTAAATTAGAAGTGGGTTCTTCTACAGGTTATACCGGAGATATAAGCTTAGCTTATTCAACCACTCCTGTTGATCCAACGTCTATTAGTGTTTCTCCTTCAAATCTTGAATTAACTGCTGGTGGAACTAGAGACTTAGAAGTTTCATATTTGCCAACTAACGCGAACCAAAATAAAGAAGTTACTTGGTCTAGATATAGTGGTAGTAGCTTAATTAGTGTTAGCACCGCTGGTAAAGTCAGTGTTGCTAGTAACGCTAGTAGTGGCGCGACCGCGGTCATTAGAGCAACATTAGTAAGTAATTCTTCTATCTATTCATCTTGTACTGTCACTGTCGTAGAACAAACACAAGACGATCAAACTATCTTGATTTATATCTGTGGTTCTGACTTAGAGAGTAATGGACAAACTAGTGCTTCTAGCGCGGCTGGATACGCTAGTGGAGATATTACCGAAATCTTAAAAGTTGGTAGTCAACCAGACGACGTTAACGTTGTTATTGAAACTGGTGGCGCTAAGTGTTGGAAGACAACGCATGGTATTAATAAGAACTATCTTGAAAGATATCATGTCAGTAATAAGAGCTTAGTGCGTGATTCTCAAGAAACAAAAGCCAATATGGGCCTAACTTCAACACTACAAAGCTTTGTAACTTGGGGTGTACAAACCTATCCTGCGGATAGAGTTAGTTTAATTCTTTGGAACCATGGTGGCGCGATGAGGGGTGTTTGTTACGATGAAAACTATAGTAGTGACTCCTTAACAAACTCTGAAGTCAAAACCGCGATTGGTAATTCATTCTCAGCTTTAGGAAGAAGTAGCTCTGATAAATTTGAATGGATTGGTTATGACGCTTGCTTAATGCAAGTCCAAGATATTGCGGAATTTAATAGTCAATACTTCAACTACATGATTGCTTCTGAAGAATCTGAAGCAGGAGCGGGTTGGGATTATGATAACTGGCTTGATGATGCCTATTTGAAGAAGAGTACACCAAATATCTTAAAAGCGATTTGTGACTCCTTCCTTGCTGAACAAGGTAGTAGTAGTGATCAAACCTTATCATATTTGGACCTCTCTTATATGTCAGCATATAAGTCTGCTTGGGAAACTATGGCTAGCACGATTAATTCATTAATTAGCAGCTATGGTAAGTCTAAATTCCAGACCTTGATGAAGACTGTTCAATATTACGGCAGTGATAGTGACTGCGAAGGCTATAGTTACTTTGGTATCTTAGACGCAAAAGACGTCTTAAATAAACTGAAGAATACTTCCGCCTTCTCTAGTGCTTCAACACAGATTAATAATGCCTTAACAGCCTTTACGAACTTAGTGGCCTACTCAAAAGCGGGCACTAAAGCTGGTAACTCATACGGATTATGTTGCTTCTTCCCAATGAAAGATGGAAGCGGCTATACGTGTAACACGTCGAGTGTTTATACCTCAAGCCAGACGAACTTTACAAGCTGGAGAAGCATCGTTACTTCTTACGGTGATTAATAATAAAAGGGGCTGTTAAGAAACCTATGAGGTGACTTAGCCCCTTTTCGTTTGCGTTTTAAG
>CAMYVX010000031.1 GCA_947302535.1 uncultured Caryophanales bacterium | reverse complement strand
AAATAAAAACAATCGAGCCTAATCGCCCGATTGTTTTCCTATTTGTGGTGTATTAACTCTATGTATATTCTTTAATGTATTTTTCGCTACGATTCCCAAATCCTAATTTAAATATTTCTAAATAATCAGAAAAGGGAATTGTGTGAGTGCCGTAATAAGCTGTTTGATATATAACACCATATTCATTAGTCTTTAAATTGTTATTTTTAAAGCCATTTTTGATGTAAAATTGCTCTCTATTAGCGCGATTTTCATAATCTTCATAACGTTCATCTACTTCTTCATAACATAATAGGAGAACGTGATTTGGATATTGATCTTTGATTAAGGTAATAATCTTACTACCCTACCATAACCTTGATGACGGTATTTCTCTTGAATTGCAAGAAAGAATATGTAGCAGATATCTTTATAGATTGTGGTGTAATAAAATCCGATAAATTCTTCTTCGTAAATTGCGTATAGATTATTCGCATTATTCTCTAAGCTTAGGAAGAAATATTTAACAGGAGGTCTTTCATCAATAGGAAAAGCAGAGACAAATAATGGCTCTATATCTTTCCTTATATCCTTATTATCTTTATAGTTAATAATTTTCATAAAATAAAAGGCATTATCTCTAATGCCAATTATGTGATTGATTGCTTATTTAGCTCTGAAGAGCATTGGTTTATCGAGCAATACGAGGATAGCATCGATTAAGCCGAGGAACCAGAACACCCCAAAGAAGGTATAAACTAAAGCGATAACTAAGTTTGTCGCATCAGATTTCTTTAAGAATTCTGACCAACGAACGATTAATTCGCAAATCCAACCAACGAATGGGATAATTAATAAAATGAATTTAACAATGTTAGATTGTTTATCAAACCATTCCATTATCAACTCCTCCTTCCGTTTTTAGATTATATAATAATATAAAAGAAAATTAAAACATTTTTGCTATAAAAACTTCAATTCGGTAAAAAATATAAAAAAATACGTAATTAAGATTGAATTGTCTCGCATATGTGTTATTCTTATTAGGAAAGCGAGGCTTACGTATATGAGAATGTTTGACTTAAAGGGAACTGTTTTGGCTTTGTCTAATCCAAATCTTAATTCCCTCCTTAACTCAATTGAAATGTATAGAGGTAAGACATTATCAGTTGAGAAACTTAAAAAATTAGATAGCTTAAGAAGCATTGCTCGCAAAAGTGGAATTTTATCTTCCTGTCGTTTGGGCAATGTTTTTCTTAGTGAAGCTCAAGAGAAAGATCTCTTTGAAAAAGGAAAACCAGCGGTCACCTTCCAAGAGCATATTGTGAAAGGATATGGTGAAGCTTTGGATTTAATTAATGAAGTTTATAAATTCCAACCTTTCGATCTTTCTTTCTTATCCACTTTACATTTCTATATGTATAAGGATTATAATCCTGAATTTGGTGGTAAATATAAAGACACGCAAAACTATATTCAAGAAATGATGCCAGATGGTAATTACCGCACCATCTTTGTTCCTGCTGCTCCAGAGGAAGTTGTTCCTTTATTAGATAACCTTGTTTATCAATTTAATTTATGCGCAGCAGATGAAGAAGTGAATAAGTTAACTCTTATTGCTACTTTCTTATTAGACTTTATGTGCATCCATCCATATAACCATGGCAATGGACGTCTCTCTCGTTTAATTCTTAATTTCTTATTAAAGAAGTTTGGATATTTTGTTGATGATTATTTCGCTATCTCTTACTTAATGGAAAAGAAGATTGGCGCGTATATTGATGCTTTTGAAGCCAGTGCGGATAGATGGAGTGATAACGAAAACGATTATTCTCATTATGTCACTTTATTAATCAAATTAATTTTAGAAGCTTACAAAAAACTTGATTATATTTTAGAAGTTAGTGATATGGAAGGAACTAGCGAAGAAAAAATCTTAAAAGTGATTAACGATTCTTCAACACCTATTTCTAAACAAGTCATTCAAAATGTTTTATATAGCATGTCCTCAGCAACAATTGAAAAAGGCTTAGCGAAGCTAAATAAAGAAGGCCGCATTCAAATTATTAATAAAGGCCGTTATAGCAAATACTTTAGAGTTTAAGGAGAATTATTATGGCTATTGATGTAAAAAAGATTCGTAACATTGTTTTGATGGGTCACCAAGGAAGTGGTAAAACTTCCGTTAGCGAAGCACTTGCTTTTGTAGCGGGCGCTATCCCACAAAAAGGCGCGATTGAAAAGAAAAATACTATTTCTGATTATCTTGCCGAAGAACAAAAAAGATCAATGTCTATCCAGACAGCGGTTATCCCACTAAATTATAAAGGACATAAGATTAATCTTATCGATGTTCCTGGTAATGATGACTTTGTCAGTGAAGCCATTGGTGTTACTGGCGTTGTTAAGGGTGCCTTATTAGTGGTGGATGCGACTGTTGGTGTTCAAGTTGGCACAGTTAAACACTGGTCTCAATTAAGAAGAAAAGGTATTCCTGCTTTTATCTTTGTCAACAAGATGGATAAAGAAGGAGTTAAATTTGACGAAGTCTTAGATGATATTAGAACTAAATTAGGTAAAGTTGCTGTTCCATTCTCCTATCCTTTAGGACATGATAATAGTTTTGATGGATTCATTAACTGCGTTAATGAGAAAGCCTATATCTTTAACGGCACTAAGTGCGAAGAAAAAGAATTATTTGAAGATAAGAAAGCTAAAGCTGATGAACTTCACGCGGTTATTAGTGAAGAAGTCGCGAAGACTGATGATGTTTTATTAGAAAAATACTTTATGGGTGAACCATTCACTGAAGAAGAAGTGGCATCTGGTTTAAGACAAGCCGTATTATCTGGTGAATTAGTTCCTGTTTTAGTTGGTAGTGCCCTTAAGAACATCGGTATTATTACCTTACTCGATATGTTCTTATCATACTTACCATCTCCAGGAGATTTAAAAGCCTTATCATGCGTTGATGACGCGGGTAAAGAAACAAGTAGAGAAACAGCAGTAGACGCTCCATTTTCCGCTTATGTCTTTAAGACAGTTGTTGACCCATATTCTGGCGTTATTAACTTAATTAAAGTAAATTCTGGCGTTCTTAAAGTTGGGGATGAAGTCTATGTTAATGGTGGCACTCAAAGAGTCTCTATGCTTTATAGCATGTCCGGAAAGAAGATGGACTCCATTAATGAATTAACAGCAGGTGATATCGGCGCCATTACTCGTTTAGAAGGTGTGGCTAGTGGTATGACATTATCTTCACCAAAGAGTATCGTCAATTATAAAGCTGTTAAATATCCAACCGCCGTTTTATTTAAAGCGATTGAAATTAAGAATAAAAACGATGAATCTAAGATTGGTCCAGCATTAGCGAAGATTCAATTAGAAGATCCATGTATCGAAGTTAGAAGAAATAATGAAACAAAACAATTATTATTAGGTGGTGTTTCTAACTCTCATATCGACTACATTTTAGGTAAATTAAAAGATATCTATAAGATTGATGTCACATTATCTCCAATGAAGATTGTTTATCGTGAGTCTATTAAGAAGACCGGCGAAGCCACTGGTAGATATGTTAAACAATCTGGTGGCAGTGGATTCTATGGCGTTGTTGTCATGAGATTTGAACCTGCTGAAGAATCTTCATTTGCTGAAGAAGTCTTTGGGGGCGCGGTTCCTAAGAACTACTTCCCTGCGGTTGAAAAAGGTTTCTTTGAAGCTTTAAAACAAGGCCCATTAGCAGGCTTCCCTGTTATTGGTGTTAAAGGTGTCTTAACTGACGGTAAATATCACCCAGTTGATTCTAACGAACAAGCCTTCAAGATGGCGGCTATTCTTGCCTTTAAAGAAGCTTATAACTCCTGCTCACCAATTATTCTTGAGCCGATTATGAGAATTAAAGTTCACGTTGAATCTCGCTATGTTGGTGATGTTCTCTCTGATTTAAATACTAGAAGAGCGAAAGTCCAAAATATCGAAGAAGGTGAAAATGGCGCGCAAGTGATTGAAGCTTTGGTTCCTGAAGCAGAAATTATTGATTACGCTACTCAATTAAAATCCATTACTCAAGCAAGTGGTTACTTTAATAGAGCCTTCGAGAACTATGAAGAAGTTCCTGAGTATTTGAAAGACAAAGTCATTAAAGAAAACAAGATTTCTGCATAATGAATATAAGGGCGGTATCGATACTAGATATCGCCTTTTTCATGCAAAAAAGCCTTAATTTTACATTATTTTATGAAAAATCATTTCTATTTTAAGGATACGTATTATCCCTTTACTTATACTGATCATACCCGTATTACTGTAAGAGCAGTTCTTTTAAATGAACGAAACGAAGTTGCTTTAAATCATTGTGTTTGTGATGATAATTTTGGTCATCGTGATTGCTATGAACTTCCTGGTGGAGGAAAGAAAAAAGATGAAACTTTTCACTCTGGAGTAAGACGAGAAATTATTGAAGAAACTGGTTACGATAGCGAATTCATCACTCCTATATGTGTTGTCGATGATTACTATAATCTTATCCATAGGCATAATCGTAACTACTATTATTTACTAAGATGTAAAGATTATGTTGGGACTAGAAGAGAAGCTGACGAAGTGATGATTCAAGAAGTGGTATTTGTGAAAATTGAAGAGGCGATTAAATTAATGGAAAATTCTCTTGATGATGGTGTCGGGCCACTTGTTGCTCAAAGAGAAATCCCTGTTTTAAAACTTGTTTTAAAGAGGCTAAAATCATGAATATATTATTAACTAATGATGATGGATATAATTCCCTTGGTATATTGACGCTAAAAAAATGTCTCAGTAAATACGGAAGAGTTGTTATTGTTGCTCCAAGCAAAGCCATGAGCGCGAAGTCTTGCTCTATTACTATTACTGAACCACTTTATATTAATAGAATTGAAGATGATGTTTTCTCTTGTTCAGGAACACCATGTGACTGTGTTAATTTTGCTTTATCAAGCTTATCAATTGACTTTGATTTAGTGGTCTCTGGATGTAATCATGGACCTAATATATCTTATGATACGATGTATAGTGGCACGATAGGAGCGTGTTTAGAAGCGCTTAAGTTCCGTAAACCTACCTTTGCGGTTTCTTGCTTTGAACATTTTGATATCGTTGAGAAGTATTTTGATGAAGTGTTTGATTTTATCAAAAAGAACAATTTAATCAGCAATAAATATCTTTTAAATGTCAATTATCCTCGTGATCGTGAAATTAAAGGTATTGAACTTGGAACACTATATTATCGTCATGATGAACATATTGTGGAAAAGAGTCTTGATGGGTATCAGCCAAGAAGAAAATTACAAGATGAGTTTTCTGATAAAGATAGTGATTGTTATCAAGTAGAACATGGGATTATATCTATTGTTCCGCTTTCCCGTACTTATTTTGAAGATGCACTTTATCTAGAACTAAAGAAAAAAATACAAATAAAAAAATAAGCATTTAAATAAATGCTCACTTAGTTATATAATGTTTGCTAGAAAAGGAAGTTTTATTTATGCCATTAGTTAATACTAAAGAAATGTTTGAAAAAGCCTATAAAGAAGGCTATGCCATTGGAGCTTTTAATTGCAACAATATGGAAATTGTTCAAGCGATTACTGAAGCCGCTAGAGAATGCAATTCCCCAGTTATCTTACAAGTCTCTGCTGGTGCAAGAAAATATGCTAAACCTGTCTACTTAAAGAAGATGGTGGAAGCCGCTGCTGAAGATACTGGCTTGCCAATCGTTTTACACTTAGATCATGGTTCATCCTTTGAAATGTGTAAAGAATGTATCGATGATGGATTTACCTCTGTCATGATTGATATGTCCAGCAAATCCTTCGAAGAAAATATCGAAATTACAAGAAAAGTCGTGGAATATGCTCACGATACAAGTAAACACCCATACGTCACCGTTGAAGCTGAATTAGGTACCTTAGCTGGTATTGAAGATGATGTGAAAGTGGAACACGGCGCTGAATCTTATACTAGACCAGAAGACGTTGAAGAATTCGTAAGAAGAACTGGCTGTGATAGCTTAGCCATTGCCATTGGAACTAGCCACGGTGCTTATAAATTCAAACCAGAACAATGTACAAGAGATCCAAAGACAGGTATCTTATTACCACCTCCATTAAGATTCGATATCTTAGAAGAAGTGAGCAAGAGATTACCAGGATTCCCAATCGTCTTACATGGTTCTTCTTCTGTTAACCAAGAATACGTAAAAATCATTAACGATAATGGTGGCAAATTAGTGGATGCTGTTGGTGTTCCTGAAGCTCAATTAAGACAAGCTGCTAGATTAGCTGTTTGTAAGATTAATATCGATAGTGACTTACGCCTTGCTATGACTGCTGGTATTAGAGAACACTTTGTCGCTCATCCAGATCACTTCGATCCTCGTCAATATGTTGGCGACGGCCGTGCTTAT
>CAMYVX010000030.1 GCA_947302535.1 uncultured Caryophanales bacterium | reverse complement strand
TGTAACAGAAACACTATCAGAGGCCTGTTGATATGGTTTTCTTTGCACTTGAACAGTTAGTGAACAAGAACAGGTTTTATTCAAATCAGTAATTTCAAAAGTTTTATACCCAATTCCACCACCGCTTGGCGCGTCATCATAAGTAAATGTATAAGTATAATCTTTGCTTCCCTCAAGCAAGAACTCGCTGTATAGGTTCAAAGATCCTTTTTTAACATTAATATCGTCGTTATGAATATACTCTCCAACATAGAAGATTCGCTCTTCATTTAAAGAGGCGGTTAATTCTCCTATTTCATTTACAGTAATAGCTTGTGAAGTGGATTTATCACCATAAGAAATGGTAACACTTACATTACTAGTAGTTAGGGCAGTAGATGTGGATGGAGTGAATGTAAATTCAGATGTATGTCCACTATATGTATAAGTATCTGATGTAGAATCAGAATAATTTCTATTTATAACTAATCCAGTAGGATCAAAAGCTTCACCTTCTGTATAAGTTGTTTTAGTTGGAGCAGTAGCTACTGAGATTGAAGATAAAGTAGGTGAAGAACTACCTGCAGTTGTGTAATTAAATTCAACATTAATGGAAACAAGCCTTATTTGTTTTCCAGGTTTTGTAATTTTAATAGCTAAATCATCACTAAAACTAGAGGCATTAGCTAAAGAAACAGTATAAATAGCGTTGGTGTAAGTTTTACTAGTTGGTAATGTTCCGGTTTGAGTGGCGCTAACTTGAGAGGTACAAGCACTGCTATTATAAATTTTAAATGTAGAGCTAGATGGATTGCCTCCAGTACCATACGTTCCAGAATTAATTGTAATTACAACATCTGAAGTGATGGTTTTATTTGTAAAAATACCAGGAATAGTGGCTATAGATTCACTGGTGGTTGAAGGACATAACCAGTAGCTGTTTTGATCACTGCAATCAGTTAAAGACCAAGTTTTGCCAGAACCAGTTCCTTGATTTCCATAATTATAAGTGCCTGAGAAGCTATCAGATTCTCCACCACCGCTTGCAACTACAGTAATGCTGTAAGTTGTGGTTTTAGTGGTATCACTATAAGTATAGCTAACAGTAACAGTATAATTTCCTGCGACTGACATATTATATCCACTATAAGTTGCGCTGGCGGTTACATCACTAGTTGAACTGTCACTAAAGTGAGCAGTTACTGTTCCACCAAAACTAAATGATTCATCAACAGTAAATGATGTTTTTTGTCCGCTTATTGAAATAGAAGACAAAGTTTTAGCGGCGGCGTTTACAGTAATAGCTTGTGAAGTGGATTTATCACCATAAGAAATGGTAACACTTACATTACTAGTAGTTAGGGCAGTAGATGTGGATGGAGTGAATGTAAATTCAGATGTATGTCCACTATATGTATAAGTATCTGATGTAGAATCAGAATAATTTCTATTTATAACTAATCCAGTAGGATCAAAAGCTTCACCTTCTGTATAAGTTGTTTTAGTTGGAGCAGTAGCTACTGAGATTGAAGATAAAGTTTTAGCGGATGAACCTGGAACTTTATAGATAAAGAATGGTAAATAACTGCCAATACTTCCATAAAAACGATAATTGGTGCCATTTTTGCATAGATATCTGCTATTACAGATTAAATGCCCACTTGAGTTAGTGCTACATGTTGCCGCAGAACCATAAATGAATTGGTTACTGCTACCAGGGCTAGCAATATAGTTGTCTGCCGCTTCATCTTTTAAAGTAAAACCACTACTTGATGCACTAGCAACATAATATCTCTTCCATGCTGATTCTGTTTCAGAAACAGTCGCGTCTTTATTATTATTCCATCCTGTAACGCCAACACCAGCAGCGGTACGAAGAACAACATAATTACCAACAGATAAATCAGAATTACTATCAATAATTTCTGGCTCTGTTGGAGCGTTAACTGTTAATCCGGTAATGATGATTGATTGACCACCAAAAGTACCTGTAACAGAAGTTGTACCAGCGGTTAATGGGTCTGGTGTCCAAACTACAGAACTTGTCACATCACTACTAGTAGAATCATTATAAGTAGCGGTAATTGTTAATCCAGTAGGATCAAATGATTCTCCATCATTATATGTTGTTTTATTTGGGGAAGTAGAACCTTTAGAAAGCGAACTAACTACTTTAGTAACAGTTACGGTACAAGTTTTAGAATATTGAGTTCCACTGATGGTGGCTCTTGCAGTAATAGTGGCTGTACCAGCAGAAACACCAGTAACGGTAATACTCGCGCCACTGCTTGAAGAAGATGAACTTATACTAGCAACAGAACTATTTGATGTTGTCCATGATATTGTTCCACTATTAGATGCAGTTGCAGATAATGTTGTTGAACTACCAACAGAAATACTAGCTGAAGAGTTGCTAATAGTAATTCCATCGTTATTGACTGGTGTATTTGAACCATAATTACAATAATTTCCTGGTGTCCAACTTTCGTATTTGCTCGCATTATTAGAACACAAAGAACTAACAGTTGAGTTGAAATTTGACCAAATACGAGCAACATATTCTGGGTGATCTACGAATGGGTTTCTGTTACCTTGAAGATATTCAGCACCATTATTACGATTCATTTCGTAAACATTAGGAGCATAGTCAAAATGCCACTTAATTAAAGTATTCATATTGCCCATCATATTGTCATTATTGCTATTGCTTGTGCTATGAGAATCAGCATCACTTAAAGTAAAACTTGGGTATGCGACAACACAATATAAAATGACTCGAGCGCATTCTCCACGCACTTCAGCGTCATAACCCGCAGTATATGGGTCCCATCCAGCAGAACTACTGTTTTTACCTTCAACATAGAAAGAGTTACCACGAGAAGAGTTTTCGCTAGAAATAGTTGGTCTTGTATGCAAGATATCAGCCTCAACGTGATTACCACCATGGGAATTAGGCCACATATGTTCTCTATTCCAACTTGTTGCGGATGTTTTTGTATAAAAAGAAGCAACTTTAGTGCCATATGTTTGGCCATTACTATCTTTAGCTGTGCTATTTAAATCGTAGTCTGTATAAATAACAGCGCCGCTGGTGCTAGTGCCAATACCACTATAACCAATTGTTTTTTTGCGTTTGGTGCTATTTAATGATTGAAGTTTACTCAAAAGAGATGTACCAGTATCACCACTAGAAATGGAACTATAATAAGACTCTAATTCTGAGGCAGTATCAGAAACTTCATAGTGGGTACTTGGAGTATAATAAGCTAGAGTCTCTTCAAATTTTTTATTAGAACTAGTTACTCCCAAAAGAGCGCCCAAAGAAAGGGCAAGGGAGCCAAAAAGAAGGCCAATAAACTTTTTATTCATATAATATTACCTACGATTCTATTTGATTAAATATCAGAGATATTATATTACGAAACATATTTATTTTGTATAAGAATTATTCTATCCCCTGTGTTATAAAAATGCCGCTTTGAGATTATATAGCAAAGTCTATTTATATTTTTTCTTGATTGTGTCTTCTGATAGTGAAATAGGTTATAGTGAAAGACAAGCGAGTTTATTTAATTACAAATATAATTGACGATAACAATTATTCAACATTGTCGAAATAGCTCTATCCGTATTATGTCGTGATTCCATTCATTCGCGAGCCCCCGAAGCGATCTTTTTTTGCTGTCGTCCGAAGCACCCGTCTGTAGCTTGAATTCGTGGCCGGCAGACGTTGCTTAAGCTAGTCGTTACAGTGCGACACGGAGCTCGTATGGCTTGGGGCAGTAGCTATATTTAGAGTAGTAAAAGTGATAGCAATCGCTACCACTTTATTCAATTACTAATGGATTATTTTTCAAACCATTCATAACCACAAGATAAGCAAACGAAATGGTACTTACCATCACCTGGAGTTGTTTCAACATAAGTGCCAGTAGTTGCAGCGTGACATTGTGGGCAAGCTTTAGTGGTCTTTTTGCCTTCAGGGTCAACACAAGCACCACCATTAACTGATTTTAATTGTTCTTCAGTTAATTCAACGCCTTCTTCTCTAGCAAGGGCAAGTAATTCTTTTTCGTTTTTACATTTGCTTGCTTTTTCAAGTTGTTGTTTGCTTAAACCTTTTAATAATTCTTCTCTCATACTTTGTTCTCCCTTTCTTTATTAAATCTATGAACTTTATATTTTTATTATACTTTTAGATAATGGTTTTCAACCACTCATTCACACTAGATATCATTACTTCTCTAGAAACGTTATATTTACTTTGTAGTGTTGGGACCACTATTGGTGGTTTTAACTCTTTATCTTCCTTAATTTCTTTAGGAAGTTCATATTCCTTAAGATTATGTGCTTTTCTATATACATTCTCATGAGCGTTTATTAGTAGCATGTATCTCTTTATTTCTTTCTTATCGATTAATGATTGATCGATTTGAGTAAAGGAATAGAGGTCCACTAAATGTTTGTATGGTCTACATAATTCATTTAACAAAGTGACAACCTTTTCAGCGATACAATATTCAATATCAACACCTCTAAAGTTAATGCCTTCATAAGAATATTGTTTGCCCTTAACATCTTTAAAGAATTTAATCTTCTTTCCTTCTATTTGCCCTAATAACCCATTAACTCTGGTAAAGCAAGTAAAAGTGCCACCATAGAAATTCTCTGTATCTTCAGCATAGAACAAATGAATATCGCCGAATGCTTTCTTTAATTCTGTTTCCACGACTTCTTGTTCATCGTTGAAAATGATATCAACGTCTTTTGTATATCTAGCGTGGTCTTTTAAGTAGTACTGACATAGAAGACCACCAATCACATAAAAGTCTAAGCCTTTGATAGTAACTAACTTCTCTAAGACTCCTTTAATAGATGGATCAATTTTACCGATATTGATGATTTTCATAGATGTCGGTCCTTTATTTGTCTATATCTTAGCATTGTGCCTGTCACAAAAGTGCCACATAAAACAAAAAAACCACCTTTTTTTAATGAGGTGATTCTTGATGATTCCGGATTAATTATTTTTTAGCAGCTTCAACGAGTGATTGGATTTTTGCATCCATAGCAGCGTTTTTGCCTTTTGTCCAGCTGACTGTTTCTCCAAAACTGATAGCGACATAAGCGCGGGTTTTGCCTTTGAGGTCTTCGTTATCATTAAAGAAGCCAGAGAGCTTATTTCCTTCAATTGCGCTATAAAGGGCTGCGCCAGCATTGAATCCTGTTCCAGCAGCGGTTTCTGTAACATAGACTAAGTTAACGAGTTGATCTTCTGCTAATTGTGTAGAACAAGAAAGTGCGGCGGAAGCGTTAAGATCAAGTGTATTGCTATCTTTATCAAGAGTGGCATTTCCATAAGAGAAATGTGCTTCACCGATAGAGAAGAGATCGATAACGATTTTGTTATCAGCAACCCAATCAAGATATTCCGCAGTTTGAGGGGTTCCTGGATCACCGCCACTAGGTGTTGGATCAGTTGAAGGTTCACCACCACAGGCAGTTAACATAGCGGTAGCGAATAATAAGACAAATAATTTAGATTTCATTTTTGTAGTTCCTTTCATTTTAATAACTTAATTTTATAAAAAAATGGGCTGAAGAATAAAGACAATTGAGTAAGTAGATCTGTTTTTTTATATATATTGGGGGGAGGTATTAGGATGATTGAATTTAGATAATTTTGGATAAGTTAATTTAGATAATTACAATTTGGACTTTAAAGACAACGCACAAATTGTTTCGACATGCCTCGGAACTCTCGTATCCGTGTCCGATATGCCTTGACCATTCAAGGGAACAAGTCAGACAACCATAAGCGTTCAGAGAAACATATCTACTTACTGCTCCCCACCGCCGATAATGGCAGAGTGAGAGCCTCCGCTCACATTCTTATAAAAGACACACAGCCCATATCGTCTGAAGCACTGAATCCTACTGAACTATAGAAGGCTTTTGTTTTTTCCGTATTATCCGTTAGTAATTCCATCTGGTAAACATCACTATATTTGTCCATGACGGCTTTCAGCAGCTTTGTACCAATTCCTTTTCTCTGGTATTCCGGCTGAATAATGATGTCCTGAATAAAGACAATAGTCAGCCCGTCACCAACCGCACGGATAATTCCAACCAGTTTTTCATTGTCATATGCGCCGATTACGCATAGTGAATTTGCATATGCATCTTCAAGAACGCTAATTCTTTCAAGATAATTTGTCCATCCGACGCTCTGATACAGATTCGTTATTTCTTCCAGCTGGAAGTTTTCATACTCTCTTATTTCCATTACTTCTTATCCTCGTATAATATTTGGCCTTTAAAAGACAATGCACAAATTGTTTCGACATGTGTCGTCATTACAATGCTTTTGTCTTTGAGATATCTAGATGTAATCTCTATGCTTCTCAATAATCTTTTGACATAATAAAAATCGTTTTTAACGTTATCCATAGATTTTTATTCCGTCCTTCAAAATCTCATTCATTAATTTAACATTTTGGATTGCTGTTTCTAATCTTAGCAAATCAATCTTTTTCTTAAGTTTGGTTTCTAGTTCGTTTAACAATTGATAATACTCAATGCCTTCAATACCTGAAACAATCATTAAATCGATATCGCTATCACTTCTTGCTTTGTTTTTAGCGTAACTACCGAAGAGATATACTGCACTAACATCATATTTTTGGCAAACACTAGATACTGCATTTTTAATCAAATCGAGGGACAAAACTGCTTTACTAGCATAATCAGTCAAGATAGCAAGCATTTGGTTATATTTAAATGTCCCTTTATATTGTTCTTCATCTTCATAGCGGCAATATGTTCTGAAAGGTATGTTTAAAATAGCCGCTGCTTCGGGCTGTGTAAGTCCTAATTGTTTTCTTATTTCTTTTAGTTCCATGGCAATATTATAATTTATTTCTTGCCATTTTGGCAATATATATTTACAAATCTTGTCACTTATTTTCGGTATAGCCCTACTATAGTCTCAACATGTACCGAAATTAGTTATATATAACCTTTTACACGTGGAAACAACAAATGATATGCCTTTTCCACTACCCGAAACAAAGTATGACGAGCCTTTTTAAGTAGATGGAAACATGTCCACCGCTATTTGCAATAATGCATCACTCCATCTTAATCCAGCATTTCTCTTTCAAGAAATTAGCAATCTCTGGCTTCATTAATTCGTTTTCATAGTATGAGACAAGGACTTTTTTGTATTCGTCAACTTTATCCGCTGGAACTACTATTAAGCCTAATGCATGTGAAATCAAATAATGGTTTGCAAATATAATTGCTGTTCTTTTATTACCGTCTAGGAATAATTGTTTTTTCATGACATATAAAACTAAATCAACAGCAAGATCGATTCCTTCTTCATTATTTAACATGTCGTATAAATCTTGCTTAACTTGGTCTTCAAACGGAATTGGAGGAATATAAGTAGAACCGCCAATAGTAACCGGCACACTTCTTATTCTTCCTGCGGTTAAAGAAAAACCATCCTCCACTATTTGATTAATTTGACACAAGACTGCATAATTTGTTGGGTAATTTGCTAAATCAACTGACGTAATGAATTCCCATGCTCTTTTAAGATTGATGACTTTGTTAATATCGGAAGCGGTCATGTCTTTGACTTTCCCACCATTAACAATTGTTTCGGTGTCTGAATATGTAGTTGCTACACCTTCTAACATGGCTTGTTTATAAATAGAATCAACAAGGTACCTTCTAGCTAAATCTATGTTAACAGCAACTTTTTCAGAAACGCCTTCAGTTTCAACATAATTGAGTTCATTGAGGGTTTTATTAATCTCTTTTAATCTCTTTTTGAGATTCTTGGCTAATTCAGTATTGTTCCTAATCAAGTTATATAGAACATCTGAATATTCCCCAGCATATTTCGTAGTTAATACACCATCTAGGCGATAATGAACATAGATGTATTGTTTCCCATCTTTTTCTCTTAATTCTATAGAACCGTATAGCAAAGATTTCAGTTGTTCCAATAACTGGTTTTTTTCGCGTAATAATTCATTGATATTTGGCATATGTATGCCTCCCGCAAATACATTGTAACATAATATAAATTAGTGTGAAACATTTTTTGTATTTTTGTTACACACTGTTTAAATGAGTCCCTTAGAAAACTAAATTTTTTACTCTATTTTTCTTCCAATTAAAAAGCATACTGCCGTCACCTATTCTTCTTGATAATTATGATTAATTATATAAATATAATAGGTGATAGATTCTATCGCTCTTTTAGTCGTAGACATGCTACAGTTTCGACATGCATTGAAAAGTTTTCGGGCCGACCTTTTTCAACATTGTGGCATATATTTTGGGCATAACTAGTAAAAAAACCATGCAAAGCATGGTTGCTAATCATTAATACCCAACAATAAGAACTCCTTTAAGTGGGAGCGTAAGCCGAGTTGAAGAATAAAGTGTATCCATAAAAGTGATTACTTTATTAAAGTCTTCGGTGTTTCTATAAATTCTTCTAACTGCAATAACGCAATAATCAACATCAGTCATAACGCAGGCTTCAAACAAGTCTTTTAGGAACTGATAATTAACAACTGCTCTTCCGGCTTCGACCTCAATCACTGTCTTTAATTCATGACTATAGGCATCGGCATCAAAATACTTTTCAAGCTTTCCGTTTTTTCCAAACAGAACAGGGACAGGAATCTTGTCTTCTGATTTTTTAGATGTCTCAACGTCATAGCCTAAAGAAACAAGTCCGTCAGCAATACATGCTAGAACATCGTTGCTCTTTAATTCATGAGACAAAGAATCAATATCATCGAGTTGTTTTTCAAAAACACTAATTACTTCTTTTAAATGATCTGGACAACTTAGATTTTTTGGAAACAATTGCCATTCAATGCCTTTTTTCATATCTTTTTTCTCCAGCACTACACTATTCCGAACCAAAGACCAAAAGATAAGCATTTTGAGAAAAT
>CAMYVX010000029.1 GCA_947302535.1 uncultured Caryophanales bacterium | reverse complement strand
TGGTCCAATTCTATCGTTTTTCATTTTCTTTCTCCTTATTATATGATTCAATAAACTAGTAACCGGTACGCGTTAGCCTCTTAGTGGGTTCATCGGTTATTTTTTATTGACAATTATCTAAATGTTTGTTTTAATTTGTATACCGCAACCGGTACTAGTGACTTAATAGGTCCATCGGGGCGGTATTTTTTTTAAAATCTAATGAATACTTATTTAAATTGTGTGTTCAAACAATAATCGCCCCAAGGTGTAGTTTCTAACACTTTATATAGGGTATCTGAATAAAAATGTTTAACCTTTTATAAATGAGTAACGAATCATAAAGACATGTAAAAAGAGCTTCAATTTGAAGCTCTTTATTAACAAAATTTAATAATTATTTAGTGGCCTTTGGTTTCTTAGCGACCAAATAAATTGCAACACCAACAAGGCCAGAAATGCAAATGATGCCAACTATAGTTCCGACTTGGAAATTTCCAGTATTGATAATGTAGAAATTGTTAGAAGAAGCTCCGCCAGCAAGTTGTTCTACATAAACATATTTATCGTATGCATTAATAGTGTTCGTTGGTGATTGACTATAAGATGTATCACCGTTTGGGAAATCGTTAAGTGTATAATCACTTAAATTGCCGACTGTTTTCCAATTATCACCATCTTTAACAAAAGTGCTTTGATATCTAGAAAATGCACCATATCCATTAATATTGCTGCTAGAGCAAGAATGAATGCCACCAAGAGCTTTGGCTGCCAAACCAGCATCAACAGTATCGATTGATCCAGCGGAAACGGTTCCTTGTGTTTTATCCCAAGCCCAGTCACCCCAAACATAATAGACTTGCATAGCGTTGGAGGAACTTAATTGAATTGGGTTAGTTTGTGCTTTCCAATTTCCGCCCTGGAACTTTTGGACAGTCATATACCAACTATTTGTGTAGACACTTAAATCAACATCAAAGTAATCGTAACGTCTATTGCTTTGTGAGGCATTATTAAATGTACCAGTAATGCTTCCATAAACTAACTCACTACCACCGCTGCTAGTTGAATGAATCCATAATCTAATACCAGTTGTTTCGTCAGCGTAAGAATAAAATGGGTTGCTAGTATCATAACCAATCCAAATTCTTGCCTTATTTTTGCCGACAACATCGCCTTGAGAATATGTTTCACCATCAGCGTATACAAATGATTTGTTATCTGTCTTGTTTACATTGGCAAGAGCAAAAGAAGCAATGCCAACAGTTGCAAAAGATAGAGTAATCCCTAAAATTAATTTTGCACCTTTCATAATAAAACCTCCCGAAAGTCTTATAAAATAAAAGTTGTAAGTAATTTACTCTCTTTTTATTTAAAAAGCAAAGTTTTTTTCGTTTTGCGCTTTAAAGCATTATTAGAATAATAAAGAAAGCACCACGATGTGGTGCTTCTGTATGAAATCCTCTAATGAAATTCATTATTGACTTTCGGGAGTCAAAAGAGGAATTCTACCAATTTAATTATTTAGATACGCTCTTTCTTTTTTTGAAGAAATATAAGCCAAATCCAGTTAAAGCAATGCCAGAGATAACACTGACAGCGATTAAGATTACTGAGATGTCGTTCTTAGCTGTATTGAATAAAACGTAATTTGATCCTGGTAAACTTCCTGGACGTCTCGCCATACCTTCAAAGTGTTCTTGAACGGTTTTGCTGACACCGCCTAAACTTGTGCAGGATGTCGCTTTGGCCTCGGCGGTAGCGTGACTATAGAAATAGTTATTGAGGTTAGAGTAAGCTCCATATCCATTGACTGTGCTTGAAGAGCATGTATCAATAGCTTCGAGAAGTTTTGACATCAAAGATGGACCAGCTTGATCATCTTTTGCTCCTCCAAAACTCAATGTATTGCCTGAAGAAGGACAATAAATAATTTGCGAAGCAAGTGACGCAGTAGTTAATTCATCACCATCTTGATAGTAGGAAGGTGTGCCGTTATAAGTATCATCGGAAAGTTTGATAATTTTAAAACCAGTAGCATTATTTGGAATTTCTGCATAACCATACCAAACGCTATTAATGTCCTCGAACCAACTAAAATGATAAATAGTCGCATCGGCTTTTGCTCCGCCTAAAGTTGGAGAAGCATCACCACCCCAAGCTCTAATTCCAACTGGATTGAAATGGGATCCACTATTATTGACGAATACACGAGTGGTAGAAGAAGAAGCGCTTTGATCGGTTCCTAATTTGCTGAAATCAACATTGGACCAGTAAGTACCACTTGAATCTCCGGCGCACCAAGTGTTGTCCCAAGTGCAACCCGCTGTCATGACTAACCATCTATTTGAGCCACTGACGGCTGAGTTGTTAGAATAATTCCATTGGCTACTCTTTCCAGGATTGAATCTAAGAATTTGTACCGCATCAAAAGCTGCAGTAACTGTTGCCCAATATGTTGTTCTTGTGCACATTTTTCCGCCTGATTCAGAAACAGCGCTCATAAAAGTTGAGCCAACATAGTTGTTGTTTTTATACCATTGGAGTTTGAATGTTGCATCAGCCTCAGCCCAGTGGTTTGAAGGGGTGAAGTAGATGACATCACCACTAGACCCTGTGTTGGCAGCTTCGGCAACTTCGAGATTTTCACTATGATTACTAGATAAAACCGCACCACCAACAGCTGCGCCCAATGTCGCAGTGGATAATGTGATTCCTAACAAAACTTTTGTAAGCATTTTCATACTCATGCCCTCCTATATATAGGTCACGTAAAAAAAGTTATAATAAATAGCAAGAAGATAATTAGGAATCAAGCATTTTGTACAAAAAGTGTTAAAAACATAAAATGTTTTTGTTTTAAAACACCAAAAAGAGGAGAAAAGATGATTTTTTTGATTAATTCTCCTGATTCTTTTATGTGAAGTCCAACGAAAAAACGTGAGCAAAAAAGAAGACATCAAAAGAAAATAAAACTTAGTTTTAAAGACAAGAAAATATCTATTTAATTCTAAATCTTAATGACACGCTACTAGAGGTAAAACTTGAGAACTCAAAAGTGTATCTAAGTTGCTCTCCTGTATTAAAGGTAAAACCATTAAAAACATTGTCGTTAAAAATCATTCCTGGTCTAAATAAAGTGGAGTTAGATGCACTATTACCATAGGCAAAAGAATTCTCTCCAGTGGCCTCTAAAAGATGCAATAAAGGTTCGCTATTAACGCCACTGACATCGTTTGAGTGGTAATAGTCAATGCAATATGAACCTTCTTTGTAATGTTTTTCGATCTCGCTGATAGATCCATCAACGTAAGCATAAGATTGACTCTGACGAGAACCATAATAGCCAAGTCGAGCATTAACATGATATATTCTTAATCCAAACTTAGTAGGGTAAGTAAATACTTTCTTTTCTCCACTACTATTTGTGTACGAATATGAAGGGAATAAGGATGGGTCATGTAATCCTTTAGGAGTGTAATATTCCACTAAGAGATATTCTCCATAAGGATTATTATCAAATTTAGATGAAGGAATCAGGATGAACTCTCCACTCGTGGAGAAATCATGAATAGTTATCTCTCCTTCATCTTTAACAACGTAAGGTTGACACCATGATAATGAATATTTACTAAATGAAGAGTGATCTCCAATATTATAATCCATCATATCCATAAACCCTGTAGGTTGATAATAATAACTGCTATTTGTGTTATAGTAGTCCACTAATCCTAAGAGGTGACCGGTTTCATGAATAAACGTATTCGCTCTTACTTTATGGGAAGCTAGCATATCATCATCCTCTTTTTGCATAAAATAAATAGAGGACCAAGAGTAGTTAACTAATCTACCTAAAGGAGATGATTTATGTTCTGTAATCGCCCAATAGATATCGTTTTCCTCTTTATTGCTATAAGGATGATCATAAACAAAATAAACTCCATCTAGATAGTCAGTATCTAACGTAGAATATTTATCTAAATCAAATCCTTGTTCTTCTAAAGCATTTAAAGCATAGGAAACAATATCGTCTTTACTTTGACTTCTACTTTTATCAATCTCATTAACGCTTTTAGGATAAGTAATAAATGGGGTTACTTCTCCTTCTATAGTTAAGTGACCATAAGAACTTTTATTATAAAAAGAAGCAACAGAATAATATTCATTCATCGAATCCGCGCCAAAAAAGGCGTTTTCAAGAAGAATTCGTTTATCTTCGAGTAAAGAAACATCCTTATCCTTAAAAGTGATAGGAACCACTAATAAATGGGCTTTATCAAGGGAATTAAGTAATCTTTTACTTCCACTTCTTGCTAAAGAGGATAAATCAGTTATCTCTTTAACATTATTCTGCCCTGGATATTCTTCATATAGCTTTAAAAGCTTATTATCCTTTGTTCGATAATAGTTACTCTTAGATATATCGCTCTTTGTATCTAAAACATCCATATAATCAGTAAAAGGGACAAATTCTAAAGGAAGTGCGTTCGAGCACGAAACAAGTAATATTCCTAAAGAAAGAAGCGCCACTACTTTTTTCATAATATCTTTAATAGTTTACACCAAATAATTTTATATTAATAAGGATAATTATCAGTATTAAGTTCCTGATTAACAACTATATTTTTTACACAAATCGATTTGCCTCAAATGGATTTTCCTAAAAATATACATAAGTAAAAAGCTAGACTTTTACATCTAGCCATTTATTATTTTAAAAACTTATTGATCCGTTTTTGAATAAATGTATCTAAACCCTTAAGACGATATTCATCCATCTTATATTGCCCTGAGCGAGGTAACTTGAAATTAATTAACTTTTTCACTTCTTCTTTTTGTCTTTTGCCTAAGAACATTTTTAATAAGTCATCAAAACTAAGACCTTCAAAAGTGGTTATACGGGTCTTGGAATATTTATCCAAATTAGCAAAGTCATCTTCTAAACCATAATTAAATAAAGATAGGCCGTTATCAAAGATAGGGGCAAACCCAATAATCTTATTCGTAGAGGAATCCACCAATAAGCCATAATTACCTAAATGCCTATCAGTATTGAAAATAATAGAATCAAACACCATCATTGAAGCAAAGTCTTCATAAACATCTTCTCCTAAAGACTTGAAGAAACCTATCAACATATTTATATCGTTCTTATTAACAAATTTATAAATAGGAACAAATGATACTTCTTTAGAAGTAAATAGTTCACAAACCGAACAAAGAGTGCCTTTCCATTTAGTTAATTTATAAGAAACATGTTTAAGTCCCATTCTCTCGGCGATTTTACTCGCGTAATATTCACTATACGGTTCATTGCCTGTATTTCTTGCCCCACTAGTGCCACCTTTATATAAATAAATCTTATTTTTAATTCTTCTCCAACACTTTGGTAACATTCCATTCGTCGTAAATTCAGGAGAAGAAGAAAAACTTGCTCTCGTAGATGTTCCATAACCCGTAAAAGCAATACGAGCGATAATTGTCTTAAAAGGATTGTCGTATAAATTAACTTGATTAAATGTCAATTTGGAATCAATATCATCAACCCAATAGCAATCATTCAATGACAAACATTTACAAACAAGAATGATACCAGGTATATCATTTCTCGCTAATCCCATTCTTGATAAAATCGAATCAACATATTCTCTGTTCTTAGGAGCAATTCTAGATGATAACCAATTCTTTAATCCATCGTTGCTTAGTTCGAAACCTATAGGTAACAACGACTTATTATTTTCATAAACTCTAGTTATTTCGTATTTATCGTTAGTTAAAGGAACTCTCGATATAGAGAACTCAATAAGAGATAAATCAAATAACTTTAAAACATAGTTCATGCACCCATTATACAACATAAAAAGCTAGACTTTTATATCTAGCTTAATATTTTTGTTTATAGAAGAAATTATTTCTTTTCTTCTTCGTTATCAAGATTATGAATCTTTTCTTGAATTTCACTTAGTTTACGGTCATGTTCTTCAACATAACGATCACTAACTTCTTTCATAGTCTTTTCAACATCGAAGTCTTTAACAGAATTTCTTTCTTCTTCTTCGTTCATAAGTCCTCTACCAGCAGGGATAAGGTGACCAGTAATAACATTTTCTTTTAAACCATGTAAATAATCGGTCTTACCTTTAATCGCTGCATCAGTAAGCACTCTTGTGGTTTCTTGGAAGGAAGCAGCAGAGAGGAAACTTTCAGTTTCTAAGGCTGCCTTAGTAATACCAAGGACTAATGGAGAGAAGACAGCGGGTCTTTTACCTTCTAAAATTGCTTTCTTATTCTTGGCAGTGAAGGTATTGATATTAACTCTAGTACCAGAAATCATATCGGTATCTCCAGCGTCAATAACAAATACTTTTCTGAGCATTTGTCTTACAATAACTTCAATATGCTTATCAGAAATAGCAATATCTTGAGCGGAATAGACTTTTCTAACTTCTTTTAAGATATAGTTTTCTACCGCGACGACATCAGCAACTTCAAGCAATTTCTTAGGAGCAATTGCACCTTCGGTGATCTTACCACCATTCTTAACGCTGTCACCTTTTTTCACTCTGAGTTTTGCACCTGGAAGTGTGGTATAAACTTTTTCTTCTAAATCATTACGGACTGTAACGATATAAGAGCCAGCTTTTTCTTCAATCTTTTCCACTTTGCCAGGAATTTCGGAAATAATAGCTTCACCTTTTGGATTTCTCGCTTCAAATAATTCTTGAACACGAGGTAAACCTTGAGTAATATCGCTACCCGCGACACCACCGGTGTGGAATGTTCTCATGGTTAACTGAGTACCTGGTTCACCAATAGATTGAGCCGCCATAATACCAACAGCTTCACCGATTTTAACTTCTCTACCTGTCGCAAGGTTACGGCCATAACAATGGATACAAACACCATCCTTAGTTTCGCAGCCAAATAAGCTTCTAATATAAACCGACTTAATACCGGCATCAGAAATGGCTTTTGCTTGTTCTTCATTAATTAAGGAATTACCTTTAACTAATACTTCACCAGTTTCAGGATGGACGACATCATATAAAGCATAACGACCCACTAAACGGTCTTGTAATTTAACAATAACCGCATCTTTAGAGGTATCTCTAATTTCTTTAACTTCAAAGCCGTGATCAGTGTGGCAGTCTTCTTCTCTAACGATAACGTCTTGAGAAACGTCAACTAATCTCCTGGTTAAATAACCAGAGTCAGCAGTCTTAAGGGCGGTATCAGCACCACCTTTACGAGCACCGTGAGTAGCAATAAAGAATTCAGAAACGGACATACCTTCACGGAAGCTTGATTTAACAGGGAGTTCAACAGTGGCACCACTAGTGGAACCCATCAAGCCTCTCATACCGGAAAGTTGTAAAATGTTAGAAACGTTACCACGAGCGCCGGAATCAGACATCATAAAGATTGGGTTACGGACATCTTTATTAAATTGAGAGAAGAGTTTGTCTTTAACTTCGTTTTGGACATCTTTCCAAACGTTAATAACGTGGTTATATCTTTCTTCTTCAGTTAATAAGCCATCTAAGGCCATCTCTTTAAGTTCAGCGACCTTTTGATCACCTCTAACTAAGATTTCTTCTTTACCTTGGACCATTGGAATGTCGCCTAAAGAGACGGTTAAACCAGCGACTGTAGAATAATGAAATCCTTGGTCTTTAATCTTATCAAGAACCGCACTAGTCTTAGGAATACCATTTCTATCATATCTTTGGAAGATTTCGTTAATAATAGAACCTAAGTCCTTTTTCTTAAATGGAGCTCTTAATGGAAGAGAGGCGATATATTCACGAATATCAGTACCCTTCTTCACGAAGAAGGAAGCAATCTTTTCCTTATCACCCATTAAGTTTTTACTACTAACTTCGTTTAAATATGGGAAATCACTTGGGAAGATTAAGTTAAAGAACACTTTACCAACAGAAGTAATTAAATAAGAATTATTTTCTTCTTCAGTGAAATCTTTCTTTAATAAACCTTTACCTAAAACCGCAATACGGTTATGTAAGTGGATTTGTTTAGTGTTATACGCTAATAAGATATCGTCAACGTTACGGAAGACTTTACCTTCACTAGCGGCGTATAATTCATATCTTTCCGCTTCTTCTTCGTCCCCTCTAGCGTGTAATTCTTTGGCTCTATCGAGGAAGTTTTGTTTAGTTTCTTCACTAGTTAAATAATAGTTACCAATAACCATGTCTTGAGATGGAGTAACGATTGGTTTTCCATCTTTAGGACCAAGAATGTTATTAGAGGCTAACATTAAATGCAAAGCTTCTTCTTGAGCTTCTTTACTTAAAGGAACGTGAACCGCCATCTGGTCACCATCGAAGTCAGCATTGAATCCAGTACAGACCAATGGGTGTAAACGGATGGCTCTACCATCAACTAAGATAGGTTGGAAAGCTTGAATACCTAATCTATGGAGTGTAGGCGCACGGTTAAGTAAGACAGGGTGTTTAGAGATAATCTCTTCGACAATGTCGAACACCACTTCTTCATAACGGTCAATAATCTTATCAGCTTGCTTATGTCTCATCGCGTTACCGCGTTTTAAGAGTTCACAAACGATATAAGGTCTTAATAATTGAATCGCCATTTCACGAGGTAAACCACATTGATACATCTTTAAAGATGGACCAACCGCGATAACGGAACGACCAGAATAGTCAACACGTTTACCTAAAAGGTTTTGTCTAAATCTACCTTGTTTACCTTTTAAGATACTACTCAAGGATTTAAGTGGACGATTCGCACTACCTTGAACAGGTTTATTTCTTCTACCATTATCAATCAAAGCGTCAACGGCTTCTTGAAGCATACGTTTTTCATTCATCAAGATAACGTCAGGAGAATTCATATCGATTAATTTCTTCAATCTGTTATTTCTTGAAATAACACGACGATATAAATCGTTTAAATCAGAGGTGGCAAAACGACCACCATCAAGAGGAAGCATTGGTCTTAGATCTGGTGGAATGACAGGGATGACATCAAGAACCATCCATTCTGGTCTATTCTTACTAGTTCTAAAAGCTTCAATTACTTCTAATCTCTTAGTTAATTTTTGTCTAGATAAAGCCGAAGTATCTTTAATCTTCGTGCTGATAGAGGCAGCTTCTTTATCTAAATCTACTTCTTGAAGCAATCTTTTAATCGCCGCCGCACCTTCACCAAATTCACTACCTAAATATTTTCTAATGAATCTAGCATTACTTTGGAAATCAAAGACTTCGCTTCTATTTTCAAGTTTGTTAATTAATTCTTCGCATCTAAGCGCATCATCACTACCAGGAATTAAGCCAAGCTCTTCACTTCTAGATAAGATTTCTCTTAAAACAGGAATAAAGACTTCTCTACCATTTCTTTCGTTGATGAATTCTCTATAGGAAAGAACATGTGATTTACCAGCGTTTAAACAAATATGCGCGGCAAAATAAACAACTTCTTCTAAATGTTTAGGAGAGACATCTAAAAGTAAACCAATACGAGAAGGAATACCTTTTAAATACCAAATATGGGTACATGGAGAAGCAAGTTCAATATGCCCCATTCTTTCTCTTCTTACTTCTTTAGAAGTAACTTCGACGCCACACTTCTCACAAACAACACCAGCATATCTAATCTTACGATAATGACCGCAGTGACATTCATAATCTTTGCTCGGTCCAAAAATCTTTTCGCAGTATAAACCTTGCATTTCTGGTTTTTGACTACGATAGTTAATTGTTTCTGGTTTTAAGACTTCACCATGAGACCAACTACGAATTTGTTCAGGGGAGGCTAAACCAACACGAATCGCTGTTAATTTTTTAACATCAAACATCTTATTTTTCCTCCTTAATCATCATAGCTGTCCTTGACGGACATACCGAAGTCTTCACCATCCACGACTGATTCAGTTTCTGCACCTTCACCAGTCAAATTACGGATGGAAGAATTAATCTTTCTTTCTTCTTTTTCTGCTTCTTTAGCTAAAGCAGTCATATCAATGACTTCACCATCTTGGTCGAGTAATTCGACATTCATGGATAAAGCTTGTAATTCTTTAACTAAAACTTTGAAGGCCTCTGGGATACCAGGTTTTGGTAAGGTTTGACCCTTAATAATTGCCTCATAAGTTTTTCTTCTACCGACTCTATCATCGGATTTGACGGTAATAATTTCTTGTAAGACATGGGCGGCGCCATAAGCTTCAA
>CAMYVX010000028.1 GCA_947302535.1 uncultured Caryophanales bacterium | reverse complement strand
ATACCTCATTTATTTTTGTAAATTTAACGGAAAATTATATAGATTTAGATGATTTTGATACTTTTACTGAATATGAATTAAACTTCAGAAAAGAAGGTAAACCGATATATAGATTGGTGGTGGAGAAAAGATGATTGAAAACTATTCGTTACATTATTGTTATCGTACTGTCGGTGATGTTTTATTAATTGAAATAAACCCAAAAGGACATCCTAATAAAAAGGTTCAAGACCATGATACTGTGGCTATTTATCAAGATGATGAACTTATCGGCATTAACATTTTTAATTTCGGAAAGATCGTGAAGGTGAAGAATCAAGGAATGATTTATCTTCCTTCACACGCTTTCATTGATGTTGTTAATTCAATACTACAAAACGCTCACCTCCCTCTTTTATCCTATAAGGATGAATCTGGTTACGTTACTGGAAGAATTAATGAAATATTTGAAGTGCCACAAGGATTCTTATGTGTGATTAATCTTAAGGGCGAAACTTGTTCTTGCTTTATTAAGGATGAGGGCGAATTAAAAAGCGAAGATATTGTTGTAGTGGCATTAAAAGGTAGCCATCTATCTAATGGAGAAATAGTAAAAGAAAGAAGTGGAGAATTTGGTTTTACTGATGCCCATTTATGTAGCTATTTCGATTTAGGTATTGAAGAAAAAGACGATATTTTAGCAATTGATGAAGATATAGAAATTGGTGTTGATTTCTTTCAAATGAAAGAAAAAATATAAGGAGAACATATTATGAACGAAGTTGAATTAAAAAAAGCCGGGAGGATTTCCCGATTAACCAATCGTACTTTCCAATTTGAAAAAGAACTCGGAGAAGGTTTTTATTCTGCAAACTATTTTTTGAAGAGTCAAAAGATTGTTAAAGAAAATGAACCTAATCACATTGTAACAATGCAATGGTTCCAAAGAAGAGAAACAGCATATTTATGCGGCGTTGATGAAGCGATTGCTTTAATCCATACGTTTGCAATTCATCCAGAAGAACTTGAAATTTATGCTTTAAACGACGGTGATTTAATAAAAGCTAATGAACCAGTCTTAAAGGTTACTGGCAAGTATGAAAACTTCGGTTTCTTAGAAAGTGTTATTGATGGAATATTAGCGAGAAGAAGTAGTGTTTGCACTAACGTTAAGGAAGTTTTATTGGCCGCTGGAGATACTCCTGTATTCTCAATGGCTGATCGTCAAGATGATTATCATACACAAATTGGGGACGGCTATGCGACTTATGTTGGTGGTATCAACCGTGTTTCTACTGATGCCCAAGGATATTGGTGGGGTGGAAAAGGTATGGGTACAATGCCCCATGCTTTAATTCAAGTTTGTGGTGGCGATGTTTGTAAGGCCGCAGATGTTTATCTAAAATCTTTCCCAAACGAAAAAGTAACAGCTTTAATTGATTATCATAATAATGTCGTGCGTGACTCCTTGATTTTAGCCCGCCATTTAAAAGAGAAACTTAACGCGGTGAGAGTAGATACTTCTAAATCATTAATCGATCATTATTTTGATGGTAAAGATACATCTGGATTTGATCCTCATGGTGTGTGCAAAGAATTAATCTTTGCTTTAAGGAAAGCGCTTGATGATGAAGGATTTAACTATGTTAAAATCGTTGTCTCAAGTTCCTTCAGCAAAGAAAAAATCATTGAATGGAAAAAGTTAGGCGTTCCAGTTGATTTATTTGGTGTTGGTACATATTTCGTCAATAATATGACTTGTGGTTTTACCGGAGACTTAGTAGTGCTTGATGGCAAAGGCGAAGCTAAAGAAGGTAGAGCCAATTACCCAAGCGATAGATTAAAGAAAGTTAGTTATCCAATTTACTAAGTTTTATAAAAAAAATCGCGGATTTGAACCGCGATTTTTGTTTTGTTTTTTTGATTAGAGTTTTCTATTGTAGTATTCAACAATTTGTGACTCAGTAATGTCTTGTGGTAATTCTTTACGTTCGACTTCGCGAATGTATTTACCGGACATTTTCTCTGCATCAACTTCAACCCAACCGACTTTGGTGGCAACAGAATCTAAAGATTCTTTGATAACTTTTAAGTCTCTACTTGTTTCTTTAACGGATATGACATCACCAACGGTGCATAATGCACTTGGGATATCGACTTTCTTACCGTTAACTAAGATGTGACCGTGGTTGACTAATTGTCTAGCACCTCTTCTAGTACGAGCGAAGCCCATACGGAAAACTAAGTTATCAAGACGAGATTCAAGTAATTTCATGAAAGCGACACCAGTAACTTCTTTACTCTTAAGAGCGATTAAGAATAAACGACGGAATTGTCTTTCATTAACACCATACATTTGTCTGAGTTTTTGTTTTTCAACTAATTGCTTTCCGTATTCAGAAGGTTTCTTTTTACGGGAGTTTCCATGTTGGCCTGGGCCATATGGACGTTTGGCAAGTTCTTTACCAGTTTCTAATGTTGAAAAACCTAAACGACGGGATCTTTTCCAATCTGAACCTGTGTATCTCATTGATAGTCCATCCTTTCTTTATTTTTCGCAAAATAATGAATAGGTGTGAATCCCATGCTTCGGATGTTCTTGTTTCACCTTTGAGCTTTGGCTACTTTGTTCATAAGAACATCAGACAAGCAGTATTCACATGCTGCATTACATGCAGTAATAAATATATAGAAGTGTCAAAATTATGTCAACAACTTTATTTAAAAAATAATCAGCCTTTTATTCAAAATGTAATAAAATGGGCTCTTTTAATAGTTCCATCACTATAATCGCCAATTTTCAGTTTTTTCTAATAATCTATGTGACTGGTTTTATTATTAAAATATTACAAGTATTAATCAAATTGAATAAAACTTGAAAATAAGCATTGTCTTTTTGAAATTTAAAAAATTATCAAAATCTTCAAAAAACAATAGTTAAAATAGCCAAATACATTTATAATGTAACTAATTTGAGGTGGTTTTATGATTTTTGCTGATTCTAATATTACGTTAATTGTTGCGATTGCCATCGCTGCGGTGGTGGTGATTTTAGGAGGATTTTTCCTATATTATTTCGTTTTATCTAGGAAGAATATCAAACGACAAGTTTCGGACTTAGAAAGAAAGTACTCTTATCTTGATGCTTTACTAGTGGGGCAAGATTCTCAATACATTCATCGTTTAGAAATCATCTCTCGTACAAATTTACTTTATGTCGAAAAGTACAATTCTTTTTCTCATCGTTTTAAAGAGATCTTTGAAGGTGAGGATAAGTTCTGTGAATCCATGATCAAACAATTAAATGCTTTAGTGGCCAATAAGCAATTCAAGAACATTAAAATCGTTATTAATGACACTAAGAAAAGTTTGGTTACCTTTGAAAATAAGGTCAATAAATTAGATGCAGATTTATTCGCTATTATTAAACCAGAAGAAGAAGCCCGTCATTCAATTTTAAAATTGAAGGAAGATTATCGTAGAGTTAAACAGATCTATTACGCTAACTCAGCAGATTTAGAACTTGCTGGTAATGCCTTTAACCAAGTTTTTGAAAAATTAGATCGTTCTTTTTCCGACTTTGAAAGCCATATCGAAAGTGGCGAATATGAAGACGCGAATGCTTTAATTCCTCTTATTTCTCGAGTTGTAGGAGCGTTAGATAACTCTTTATCTACAATGCCTAATTTATGTATCCTTTGTGAAACCATTTTACCTAACAAGATTAAAGAATTAAGCAATGAATATCATGAAGTAGAAAAACAAGGGGTTCCTCTTTTCAATTTGTCTTTCAGACAAAAAGTCGATAAATGGAATTTCTTATTAGATAATGTTAGGCATAAATTAATGAATTTAGAGACTAGTGGAGTTAACGATAAGCTTGATGAAATTACTCGTGAAATCGAAGAGACTCGCGAAATGCTCCATTCCGAAATTGACGATGAGACTGATTTCAATAAGTCTTCTGATATCCTTTATCGTCGCGTTATTGAACTTGAAAAGAGTTTCTTAAAGATTTGTTCTGTTCTTCCTGAAGTAGAGAAGTTCTACATCATCGATGAAGAACATAGAAAACAAATCGATGAATTAAAAGAACATATGTCTCAACTTGGTGCCTCTAAACGTAATTTAGATAATTACACCAACTCCGCAATTAAACAGCCATATTCTGTCTTAAAAAAGAAACTCGATGTGCTAAATCAGGATTATGAAGTTAGCTATAAGGCCACGCAAGAATTCAAGACTTATCTTGATTCTTTAAAGACAACCAGTGAAGAAGCTTATTCTATGGTCTTTGTATATTATTATCACTGTCGCCAAGTGGAAAGCATTTTAAGACAAATCGGCATTCCTTCCTTAAAGGAAAAATACAACGATGCGATTGAAAATATTTACAATTTATTAAATGAAATTGATATCGCTCTTAAGACTAGACCAATTGATGTTGCTTATGTGAGTGAAAGAGCTGAGTCTTTAAAGAGCATGGGTAACGAATTCTTCGATGATATTGAAAATAAATATCGCGAATCTCAACTAGCAGAATCTGCGATTGTGTACGCGAATAGAGACCGCAATCACCAAAGAGATGTGCACCAACAACTTACAGTGTTAGAAGAAGAATTCTTCACTGGTGAATTCTTAAAGGTCTATCATGATGTTAATGACCTTTATCAACGTAATCACGTCGAGGAAGAAACTAATGTCAAAAACTGATTTAGTTTATCTTGATAATGCCGCGACAACTGAAGTTGATGAAGACATTTTAAACAAATTTAACGAGATTAATAAATCATACTTTGGAAATACAAGTTCTATCCACGCTTTGGGACAGTCTTCATTTGCTTTGCTTGAAAAAGCAAGAAGGCAAATACTTGAAACTTTTAAATTAAGTGACTCACATGAAGTAATTTTTACTAGTGGGGCGACCGAAGGAAATAATATGTCCATTAAAGGCGTTGCTTTTAAATATGCCAATCGTGGTAAGCATATTATCGTAGGTATTAATGAACATCCTTCAGTTCTTGAAGCATGTCATCAACTCGAAATGGAATTTGGTTATGAAATCACATATATAAGCACCGACCAATATGGTTATATTCATAGTGAGGATGTCGAAGCCGCGATTAGAAAAGATACAATTTTAGTCTCAATTATGGCGGTAAATAACGAATCAGGTGTCATAAATCCAATTGGTGAGATTAGTAGGATAGTTAAAAAGTATCCAAAGGTTATTTTTCATGTAGATGCAACACAAGCTATAGGGAAAATTGAGATTCCTTTTAAGGATGTTGATCTATTTACATATTCCGCTCATAAGATACATGGCTTACATGGTAGTGGCGCTCTTATTAAAAGAAAAACTATTACCTTATCTCCTTTATTTGCGGGCGGTGGCCAAGAATACAATTTAAGAAGTGGGACTAATGATTTAGCTAATGATGTTGCCTTAGCAGTTATTACTAAAAAGATGAATAACGATATTAAAGCAAATTTAGTTAAAATATCCCCAATCTACGCTTGTTTAAGGGAATATATAACCAAAAATGAGGATGAATATGAACTAAATTCCTACGATGATAATAATCCTTACATCCTTAATTTCTCATTAAAAAAGAAAAAGGCCAGCGTTGTTGTTGAGGCTTTAAGTAATGCTGGTATTATGGTCTCTTCTACATCTGCCTGTCATAGCAAAAAAGAAGCGGGATCTTATGTTATTAAAGCCATGAACAAAAGCGAATTATTAAGCAAAAACACCATACGTGTTAGCTTTTCTAATAGAAACATCCTTGAGGATGTTGAACGATTGATTAAAGAATTAGATATTATTGTAAAAGAGGTTAAGAATAAATGATTAAATATGATTATTTGATGGTCCGTTTTGGCGAATTAAGCACCAAAGGCAAAAATAAAAAAGATTTTATCCGCACTCTTTATCATAATATCGTGAATGCATTAAGCGATTTTGAACATATTGAGGTACAAACTCGTTATGACCATATCTATGTTAAATTAAATGACAATGATTATGAGCCAATCGTTGAACGCTTACAGGATGTAAGCGGCATTCACGCTTTGTCATTAGTGTACCGCTGCGAAAAGGATGTTGATTTAATTAAAGAAAAGGCATTGGAGTTTATCAAACTTGAAGACGGACAGACCTTTAAAGCCAAAGTTAAAAGAAGTGATAAACGATTTGCTTATAATTCGGATCAAATTACTAGAATTGTTGCCGGGCATATTTTAAGAAATACCGACCTAAAAGTCGATGTCCATAATCCTGATATCTTATTAAACATCGAAGTTAGAGATGAGGCTAGTTACATTTTTGTGAAAACATTTATGGGTGCTGGTGGATATCCTTTAGGCGTTGGTGGTAAGACTCTACATATGCTCTCTGGAGGTATTGATTCTCCAGTAGCGGCTTATTTAATGATGAAACGTGGCGTTAGTATAGAATGTATTCATTTTGCTTCCCCTCCATATACTCAAGAAGGAGTTATCTACAAGCTTATTGATTTATTGAAGGTTTTAAATAAGTATCAACCAAAGATTAGATTAAATATTGTTCCTTTTACCAAAATCCAAGAAGCCATTTATGATCACGCTGATGAAAGTTATTGTATAACTTTAATGAGAAGAATGATGTATCGACTTGCTTCTAGATTGGCCAAAAGAAGAAAATGCCTTGTAGTTTCTAGTGGTGAATCTATTGGACAAGTTGCTAGTCAAACTCTCCATTCCTTAGCGGTCATTAATGAAGTAACTAATATTCCTGTTATCCGCCCATGTGCGGTTATGGATAAAAACGATATCATCAAATTATCTTATAAAATAAAGACATACGATATTTCTATACGTCCTTATGAAGATTGTTGTACAATCTTTACTCCAAAGAATCCGAAAACAATGCCTTCTTTAAAAGAAGTTAAATTCTTTGAAGAGAAGTTTGATTACGAAGCTTTGATTGAAGAAGCTTTGAATAATGTAGAAGTTCGATATATAGAAAAGAATAGTGATGAGGAACTATAAAAAAATCCTCCGAGTTGTTGAGTCGGAGGATTTTTTCTTTAGTTTTATCGATTAGAGATGTTTCTTAGCTTCTTCCACTAAATTGGTGAAGGCTTTTGGATCATTGATAGCTAATTCAGATAACATTTTACGGTTAACGGAGATGTTAGCTGCTTTTAAGCCATACATGAATTTGCTGTAAGAAATATCATTCATACGGCAAGCGGCGTTGATACGTCTAATCCATAATTTACGATAGTCTCTTTTTAATTTACGACGATCGATGTACGCATAGCGTAAACTATGCATAACTTGTTCTTTAGCGGTTTTAAAGAGCAAGTGTTTGCTTCCGAAGTAACCAGAAGCTCTTTTTAAAACTTTTTTACGACGGGCGTGTGTGACTGTGCCACCTTTAACTCTCATTGTCTAGTTACCTCCTATTACTTAATAATGAGAAATTTAATTCTCTTGTAGTCTGTCTTGTGGACGAGACCAGCTTTCATTAAATGTCTCTTTTGTTTTGTGGTTTTGTGTGGGGCTAAATGACTTCTGTAAGCATGACCACGCATGACTTTACCAGTGCCTGTGACTTTGATTCTTTTCATCAAAGCTCTTTTGCTTTTCATTTTTGGCATGATTCTTTCCTCCTACTTTTTCTTTGGTGCCAGGATAGCGATGAGCCAACGACCTTCCATGTTGGCAGGTTTTTCGACGACTGCAACTTCACTGACTAATTCTATGAATTTATCAAGGACTTCTTGGCCGACTTCTATGTGAGAAAGTTGACGGCCCTTAAATCTAACGCATACTTTAACTTTGTTACCTTCAGCAAAGAATTTCATTGCTGCTTTTGCTTTGATTTCTACATCATGGATGCCAATCTGTGGAGTTAAACGAACTTCTTTCGTTTCCACAACTTTTTGATTTTTCTTCGCTTCTTTGATTTTCTTTTGTTGTTCGAAGCGGTATTTACTATAATTGACTAATTTACAAACAGGAACAGGCGCTCCTGGTGCGACGCAGAGTAAGTCCAAATCGTATTCAAAGGCTTTTTTCTGAGCGTCTTTTGATGACATAGTGCCAAGTTGCTCTCCATTAGGTCCAATGAGAAGAACTTGAGGGAATCTGACCATTTCGTTAATCATGTCTTTTGATTCTTTGGTCGGCTTTTTGTTGTTAGCAAAGTTGTTGTTTTGTGCCAAGATTTATTTTTCACTCCTTTTTGTCAAAAAACGGATGCATATTGCACCCGTTAACAAATCTAGCCCTAGAGATGTAGCGTTAGCCAATCAATATTAATCGATCTGGCGAGAAGCGGGTGCCTCTGCTTTCTACCGTTGTTTGCTGTTAAATCATATCATTATTTAATGATAAGTGTCAATAAGAAAAAACGAGGATAAATCCTCGTTAGTTCTACGCTTGTTTTTTATCAGCAATTTCTTTTCTTAATAATTCCTTAAAGTCTTTATAAGGAATGGTAATTTGTTCATTACTACCATAACGGCGGTAGGTAATGGATTCATTATCTCTTTCGTTATCACCAAGAACGAGAGTGAATGGTATTTTCTTCATTTGGGAATTACGCATTCTATAGCCAAGTTTATCATTGCTATCGTCGAGTTCCGCACGAATGCCGCCTTTTCTTAAATCTTCTAATAATTTATTCGCGTATTCTAAATGGAAGTTGTTATTGACTGGTAATAAATTAACTTGAACTGGAGCAAGCCAAGCAGGGAAGGCACCTCCATAATTTTCAATGATGACACCGAAGAATCTTTCAATAGAACCAAGACATGCTCTATGGAGCATAATGGGTCTTTTCTTCTCTCCATCAGCATCGACATAGAAACAATCAAATCTCTCTGGAAGGTTCATATCAAGTTGAATAGTGCCACACTGCCAAATACGGTTCATGGAGTCTTTGACTTTGAAGTCTAATTTTGGGCCATAGAAAGCTCCATCACCTGGATTGATTTTGAATTCGCGGCCGCTCTTACGACACGCTTCTTCAAGAATCCTTTCAGATTCATTCCAAATCTTAATATCACCGATATAGCCTTCTTCAGGACGGGTGGATAATTCGATCTTGTAATCCAAATTGAAGATGGAATAAATCTCATCATATAAGGATAAGATGTCGTTAATTTCTTCCATTAATTGATCCGCTCTTACAAAGGTATGGGCATCGTCTTGAACGAAACTTCTAACACGGAATAATCCATTAAGAGCGCCACTGGCTTCATGTCTATGTACATGACCTAATTCCGCATAACGTAGTGGTAATTCTTTATAAGAATGTAAATTATTCTTGTAAACAAGAATGGCTCCTGGACAGTTCATTGGTTTAATGGCGAATTGCTTTTCGTCGATTAAAGTGGTGTACATATTTTCTTTATAATGTTCCCAGTGCCCAGAGGTTTCCCATAATTCACGAGAGAGAATGATTGGAGTATTGATTTCTAAATAGCCATGACGAGCATGAACTTCTCTCCACATTTTTTCTATTTCATTTCTTACAATCATGCCATTTGGAAGCCAGAAAGGAAAACCAGGACCATATTCAGAAATCATGAATAAACCAAGTTGTTTACCAAGAAGACGATGGTCTCTTTTCTTTCTTTCTTCAATGAGATGTAAATAAGCTTCTAATTCTTCTCCGCTATACCAAGAGGTACCATAGATTCTTACTAATTGTTTATTCTTGCTATTTCCTCTCCAATAAGCTCCAGCAAGAGATAAAAGCTTAAAGTGCTTAATAAGACCAGTGGACATAATGTGTGGTCCACGACAAAGATCAACAAAATCGCCTTGAGAGAAGGTAGTAATATCTTCATTGATTTCTTTAATTAATTCTACCTTATAAGGATTGTTCTTAAATACTTCTAATGCTTCTTTCTTACTAAGTTGTTTTCTAACGATTTTCTCGTCTTTTTTGGCTAATTCGCGCATCTTTTTCTCAATTTTAGCCAAATCTTCTTCAGTAATTGGCTCTGGGAAATCGATGTCATAATAGAAGCCGTTTTCAATTGCTGGTCCATAGCCAAATAACGCACCAGGATATAATTCTTGCACGGCCTCCGCTAAAAGGTGACTAGTAGAATGGTTTAATACATCGAGAGCTTCTGGCGAGCTTTTATCCATTTCGATAATTGAACCATCGTGTTGTTGTATTTTCATGTTAATTTTCCTCCACAATACAATAGTGGGCTATTTTTGAATTTCAAAAAATGCCTAAATAAATTTAAATTATTTTCGAAGTATAGTTTTGATTATTGAAGCATGTCAATCATCTTGATGAGGTTCTCTTTAGGTTCACGTTTCATAGAGAGAGCTTCTTCAATTGGTACACCGATGATTTCATTGTTTCTTAAGCAAACGACTTGGTTGTGATTACCTTCTAATAAGAGGCTGATAGCTTTTGTACCCATGCGAGAGGCTAAAATTCTATCGTGAGCAACAGGGGTGCCACCTCTTTGTAAACGTCCAAGTACTTCTGTACGTGTATCGAATCCAGTTTCAGCTTCAATACGTTTTGCTAATTCATTAATATCGATTAAGTTTTCACTAACGATTAAGATGGCGTGGCTCTTATTTTGAGCTTTCATCTTACGAAGTTTTCTAAATAAGGAATCTTCTTTTAATGGATGGTCGCTAGAGATAACGGCTTCAGCACCTTCAGCTAAACCGGAATACATAGCGAGGTCTCCACAGTGACGGCCCATTACTTCAATAATGGAGCATCTTTGATGAGAACCAGATGTATCTTTGATTTTATCGACACACTCACAGATAGTGTTAAGGGCTGTAGCAAAGCCAATAGTTTCATCAGTTGATGCGACGTCATTATCAATAGTGCCTGGGATACCAACAACTGGGAATCCAGCTTTAGCAAGATCTAATAAACCTCTATAGGTACCATCTCCACCGATACCGATTAATGCATCGATTTCATAATCTTGTAAACGTTGCACAGCTTGTTTAACAACTTCGGGTTCCTTGAACTCTGGTAAACGAGCCGATCTAATGATGGTTCCTCCTCTATTGATGATGTCAGCAGTAAAGTCTTTGTTGACTTGGTGAATATTACCTTTGACCAATCCTTTGTAGCCATCATAAATAACATACATTTCTTTTCCGTTATATAAACCGGCACGAATACATGTTCTTAAGGCAGCATTCATTCCAGGAGCATCGCCCCCACTAGTTAAGACAGCAATTCTTCTAATCATGTCTAATACCTCTTTAATAATTTAACATTATTATTGCACTTTCATTTTTTCTTTTGTAGTGATTTTAAATAAAATTTATCCACAAATTATTATGTGGAAAACTCTCCTAGGCTCAAGAAAACCTTCTATTTATATAAATATAAATGTTTGTTTTTTATGTGGATAATTTTTCTC
>CAMYVX010000027.1 GCA_947302535.1 uncultured Caryophanales bacterium | reverse complement strand
TACATAAATAAGATTGAAATATCATTATTTTTGTTTTATAAATTATGAATTTGCAGGTGTAGTTCAATGGTAGAACGTCAGCTTCCCAAGCTGAATACGCGGGTTCGATTCCCGTCACGTGCTCCGACTTAAAATATATGGCAATTTGTGTTGATACGAGTTGCCTTTTCTTTTTTTTATCAGTATAACTAATTTATTAGTTATTATTTCCGATAATCCACATATTCTATAGTTCATTATAAAAACTATTCAATAAATTGCCGAAAAATAATATAATATTGCCGATAAAGGAAGAAACGCTTATGAAATACATTTCCGTTGAAGAAGCAGGCAAAAAACTAAATTTGTCGGCAAGAAGTATTAGAAATTATTGCGCTCAAGGAAGAATCCCTGGTGCAGTCTTAAATGGTAAGACCTGGTTTATCCCCAGTGACGCTACTAAACCGAGCAGAACAAGCAAGAAAGAAGATTTGGTTGATGTTGCTTCTTTTGATGAAACAAGTGAGCTTATAAATTTTATTAATAACAGTCCTGTTTCTTTTTTAGCCATTGATAATGTTTCTTCTATGCTCAAAGAAAATGGATTTATTGAACACTTTGAATCTAATCCTTTAACTTTTAAAAAAGGCGATAAGTTATTTCTTAAAAGAAATGATTCTACTTTATTAGCAATTAGTATCGGTGAAAAGGTAAATGAAAAAAGCGGGTGTCGTTTAATTGCTTCTCACGCTGATTCACCATGTTTTAAGATTAAGCCTGAATGTGATAGCAAAACTGATGCATATAATAAAATCAATGTTGCTCCTTATGGAGGAATGATTGCTCCTAGTTGGTTAGATCGTCCTTTAGCGGTGGCTGGAAGAGTGATATTTAAGAATAAAGGTTTTATTGAAACTAGATTAGTAAATCTTAAAGATTTAACCATGATTATTCCTAATCTTTGTATCCACTTTAATCGCGATATTAATAAGGGTTATGAATATAATATGGCAGTGGATATGCAAGCCTTCTTCTCCACTGATAAAGAAAAAGGCGAATTTAAAGAAATTCTAAGTAAATATTTAGAAATCAAAAAAGAAGACATCGTGAACTTTGATTTATATTTATATAACAAAGAAAGCGGAATCATTTGGGGAGAAAGAAAAGAATTTGTTTCTTCTCCTAGATTAGATGACTTGGAATGCGTTTATACTTCTTTAAAAGCTTTTATTAATTCTAAAAACGAAAACAGTATTAATATTTTCTATGTTTGCGACAATGAAGAAGTTGGTTCTTTATCTCGCCAAGGTGCAGATAGTGATTTCTTAAAAACAACATTAAGGAGATTAGCAAGAGACTTAAAAATGGATTATGAAACCATCACCGCGAATTCGTTCCTCGTATCCGCGGATAATGCGCACGCGGTTCATCCTAATAAACCAGGCATCACAGACGCGGATAATAAAGTATATTTAAATAAAGGTATAGTGATTAAGTTCAATGCTTCTCAATCTTATACGAGCGATGCGATTAGTAGTGCGGTTTTCCAAAATATATGTGATAAGGCTCATGTCCCTTATCAATTCTTTACCAATCGTAGTGATCTAAGAGGTGGTTCTACTTTAGGCAACATTCTTTTAAGCCAAGTTTCGTTAATGTCTGTAGATGTTGGTTTAGCTCAACTTGCAATGCATTCATCCTATGAAACCGCTGGCAGCATTGATGTTAAATACGCTGTTAAAGTGTTTAAAGAATTCTATGAAGCAAAAATAAGCTTCAAAGAAAATAAAGTATTAGTGGAATAGTTTATGAACAAAGTTATCAAAAGAATTCTTACAATATCAGGAGCAGTCCTTGGTACCACAATTATTGTATTAGGTGGATATGTAACTTATGTTCTTCTTTCTTATAATCGTATCGGTAATAAAATATTAGAAGTTGATCGCCATTCTAAACTTGAAAAAGTGGAAACCGGTACTATATACAAAGCCTTAAGCTATAACATTGGTTTCGGAGCCTATTCACAAGACTATACTTTCTTTATGGATACTGGATATGATGATGACGGCAACAAAACTGTAGGTTACTATTCAAAAGCAAAGAGTAGAAAGGCTGTTGATTTTAATATAGCCGGGTCTATTAGTGCTTGTTTAGAGAATGAAAGTGACTTTTACATGATTCAAGAAGTAGATGTAGATTCCACTCGTAGTTATCATATTAATCAAGATAAATTATTGAGTGAAAAGTTTAATGAATATGATCATTCTTTCGCCACTAATTTTCATACTGCATTTTTACCATATCCACTTTATGATATGCACGGTATCGTTCATGGTGGTCTATCGACTTTATCGCGCTTTCAAATTAACGAAAGTTTACGAAAAGAATATACAATTACCAGTTCTTTATCCAAATTTTTTGATTTAGATCGTTGCTTTTGTGTTAACTCGATCAGTGTGGAGAATGGAAAACTCTATATATTGTTAACTCCCATATGTCAGCATATGATACCGGGGGAGAAATACGCAGACAACAAGTTAAAGAACTTAACGATTTTCTAAGTGAAAAAAAGGAAAATGGGGACTATGTAGTGATAGGGGGAGATTTTAATCACGACATCCTTGCAAATAACCCTGATTTTGATTACACAAACGAGAATGGTCATCGTCCATTTGATATGACTAAAAAGTTACCTGATTGGTTCGCTAACTACTTTGATGATGATTAAAAATCACCGCTAATTGAAGGTTATAGAGTTATTGCTTCTGATAATGAACCGTCTTGCCGTAATAATGATATTGAATATGATCCCGCAGAGACATTTGTTTGCTGCATTGATGGCTTTATTGTTTCCGATAATATTGAAGTCGTTTCCCATAAGAATATATCAACTTCTTATAAAGGAGACATGGGTGAAAAAGAATTGAAAAAAGTTGGCTATAAAGGGTTTGATGGTTTTGCTTTCTCTGACCATAATCCCACTCAACTTGTATTTAAGCTTAAATAAAATTTAATAGTATTTTTCCTTCTTGACATCAAGTTAAAATAACATTTGCTTGAATTTTATATTCAAAACAAATATAGTAGAATATCCTAAAGGAGGAAGAGACTATGAAAAAACGTTCTTTTCTATTCCTATCTATCCTAGCTGGACTAGGGTGTTTAAGTATGTCAGCATGCGATATGAGTTCTTTTGGAAACTCCAATAATACTAGTTTCCCTGGATCAAGTGTCGCTGTTAGTAATATTTCATTAGAAGAATCAATTACTATCGGTGTTGGAGAAACAAGAGTCTTAACTCCTTATATTCTTCCCACTAACGCTACTAATACTCAACTTTATTGGGCTAGTAGCAATTCTAGTGTTGCCACTGTTAATAATGGAGCAGTGACAGGCGTTGCTTTTGGAAGTGCATATGTCACCGTTACAAGTGTCGAAAATAGCAATATTTCTGCCACTTGTTTAGTTAACGTTTCTAATTCTTCAACAACTATTTCTGTTACATCTGTTCTTTTAGATAGAGATTCCATCTCTTTAACAATTGGCCAAACCTCATCTTTAATTGCGACAGTTTATCCCACTAACGCTACTAATAAAAAATTGAATTGGGCGACAAGCAACTCCAGCGTTGCGACTGTTGATTATTCAGGTGCCGTCACTGCACGTGGTAGTGGCACTGCTAATATCACTGCAACAAGCGCTGAAAATAATAAGATTTTTGCTTCTTGCACTATTAATGTTAGTTCTTCAAGCACAGTTATTTCTGTCACCAGTGTTAGTGTCAGCCCTTCTAGTTTAGAATTAACCGTTGGTGCTAGTAGTTCATTAACCGCTACAGTTTATCCAACTAACGCGACTAATAAAGCAGTTACGTGGTCAAGTAGTAATACTAGTATTGCTACAGTTTCTAGTTCTGGTTTAGTCAACGCAAAAGCAGCGGGCTCTGTAACTATAACAGTCAAGACTAGTGATGGTAATAAGACCGCTACATGTTCAGTTACCGTAAAACAAGGTAGTGTTGCTGTTACTTCAGTTTCGCTTAATAAAACATCATTAAGCTTAACAGTTGGTAATGCTTCTACATTAACCGCAACTGTTTATCCAACCAATGCAACTAATAAAAACGTTTCTTGGTCTAGTAGTAATACCTCAGTGGCCACTGTTTCTTCTAGTGGCTTAGTTACTGCTAAAGCTGCTGGTAACGCTACTATCACAGTTAAGACAGAAGACGGTAACAAGACTGCAACTTGTGCAGTGACAGTTTCTCAATCCACTGTCTCTGTAACCTCAGTTGCAGTTAGCCCAACCTCTTTATCTTTAAATGTTGGTGAAACTTCTACATTAACCGCAACAGTCTATCCAAGTAACGCAACTAATAAATCAGTGAGTTGGACTAGTAGTAACTCTACTGTTGCTTCTGTAGATAATTCTGGTGTTGTCACTGCTAGAGCGACAGGTAGTGCGACTATCACTGTTAAAACTCTTGATGGAAATAAGACTGCGACATGTTCAGTAACCGTTTCTCAATCTAGTGTTGCTGTTACATCCGTTTCTTTAAATAAAACATCTTTAAATTTAACCGTTGGCAATACATCTACTTTAACTGCAACGGTTTATCCAAGTAACGCTACTAACAAGAATGTTACATGGTCTAGTAGTAATACCTCAGCGGCGACTGTTTCTTCTAGTGGTTTAGTTACTGCTAAAGCAGCTGGTAGTGCCACAATTACAGTGAAAACTGTAGATGGAAATAAAACCGCTACATGTTCAGTTACTGTTACTTCTTCTTCCACAACAGGAAGTTCACAAACCGTTCTTATCTATATGTGCGGTGCTGACCTTGAATCCGATAATCAATTAGCAACAAGCGATTTACAAGAAATTCTTAAGGTTTCTAATCAACCTGAAGATGTCAATATTGTCATTGAAACAGGCGGAGCCTCATCATGGGCTTCTACCTATGGTATCAATGCTTCTAAGTTACAAAGACATCATGTGAGAAATAAGAGTCTCATTACTGATCAGTCACTTACATATGCTAGCATGGGTAAAACTACTACCTTGCAATCATTCCTTGAATATGGTTTAACAAATTATCCCGCTGATAAAGTCGGTTTAATTCTTTGGAACCATGGTGGCGGTATGTCTGGTGTCTGCTTTGATGAAAAATCTAATAATGATAGTTTATTAGACTATGAAGTTACTAACGCAGTTAGTGCGGCTTTAACTAACTGTGGCATGGCCGGACAAAAACTTGAATGGATTGGCTATGATGCTTGCTTAATGCAAGTTCAAGATATTGCTGAATTCAATAGCCCATATTTCAACTATATGGTCGCTTCTGAAGAATCTGAAGCTGGTTATGGCTGGGATTATGATAACTGGGTTGATGATTTATATGCTAAAAAACCAACTGAAACTGTTTTAAAGGCTATCTGTGACTCCTTTATCGCTGATAACGGTGGCGTTAATTCTTCTTATAATGATCAAACCTTATCTTATTTAAATCTCTCTTATGCTTCTGCATACAAGACTGCTTGGGAAAATATGGCTAGTGTCTTAAAAGGCAAAATTACTTCTAGCAATAAGAGTTCCTTCAAGAGCTTAGTGAAGAGTGCGAAGAAATACGCTGATGACTATTTTGACTACTATGGTTTAGTGGATGCTAAAGACTTTATTAATAAGTTAGCTAATAGCTCCACGTTTAATCCAGGTAGTTCTTATACAAGTGCAGTTATTAGTGCTCACACCAATTTAGTCACATATTCTACATGTGGTAAGGGAGCAGGTAATTCATATGGCTTATGTATGTTCTATGCCGTTTCTTATTCCACTTCATACTACGATTACTCTTCGAGCACAACTCACTTCACTAATTGGCTCGCTGTCTGTAATATCTAAATTATAAATATCTTTGATATTTAAAAAGCAGGATTCGCCCTGCTTTTTTACTATTCTACTAATTAAAAAATAAGAGTGGAGTGAATTAAATATACAGTAGAGAAACAAGAATACATCTTTCCTATACAATAATGCCATGCGTATTAAAGATGTGAAGTTACCAACATATTCCACTAAGGAAGAAATAGTGAACTCCATAACCCATGGATTAGGGGCCATCTTTGCTATTGTCGCCTTTATATTAATGCTAATTAAAGTTATACCTACGCATGATATGTTCCGTTACATTAGTGTCTTAATTTATTCTTTATCATTATTTATTACTTTCTTATTCTCTTGCTTATATCATTCGTTAAAACGGAATAACGGAAAGAGAGTATTGAGGATATTAGATCATAACAATATCTTTCTTTTAGTAGCAGGCTCTTATACTCCTTATACTCTGGTAGCGTTAAGGGAAGAGAATATCTTTAATCTAGGAAATGGAGTAGTGGCCTATATCATGCTCATTGTGGTTTGGATGTCCTGTATTGTTGGTCTTATTTTTAATTCCATTGATATAGAAAAATATAAAAGATTATCTATGCTTTGCTATCTAGGAGCGGGCTGGGTAATTATTGTTGCTATATTCCCGTTATGGAAAGTTATCGGACCTCTTGGAGTTATATTACTTTTACTTTCTGGAGCAGCTTATACAATTGGCTCAATAATTTACGTAATTGGTAAAAAAATACCCTATTTCCATAGCATTTTTCATATTTTTGTTCTAATTGCTGCGGTTTTGATGTTTCTTTCTATTTATCTTTTCGTCCTATAAAAAACCCAGTAGTTTTGTCTACCAGGTTAATAAAGATTATTTATTTGTTTAAGCGTATGCTTCTGCGGTTTCAATAGCCACACCAATCATCTTAGATAAGCCATGCGCTCTTTCTTCAGAAGTAGCTTTCTTATCTTTATTGATGAAGGAATCTGTTACTGTTAATAAGCATAAGGCCTTCTTATGTAATTTAGCAGCGTTACAATATAGAGCATATGATTCCATCTCAACACCAAGCACTCCAAGATTAGCCCAGGCTTTCCAAGTGTTTGGGTCATGGTCATAGAAGATATCAGCAGAAAGAATGTTACCGCAGTGATATGGGATCTTTTGATGACGGCATGCTTCTAAAGCAGTAGCTGCTAATTCAAAGTCCGCACCAGCAGAATAAGTTCCGTATAATCCGTATTGATTGCCCCAGTTACTATCAGTAGAAGCAACATGGCAAATAAGAACATCAAATAAGTTTATTTCTTTTTGGTATGAGCCACAGGTTCCCACTCTAATAATAACTTCCACGCCATAAGCGGTGAATAATTCATGAGAATAAATACCAATTGATGGTTGGCCCATACCTGAAGCCATCACAGAAATTCTTTTTCCGTTTTTTGTATATCCAGTGAATCCTAAGATTCCTCTAACATCAGTTACTTGTTTATAATCGTGAAGGAAGTTTTCCGCAATCCATTTAGCACGCATTGGATCTCCCGGCATTAAAACAACCTTAGCAAAATCGCCTTCATGAGCGTTAATATGAGGTGTAGGCATAATATAGTCTCCTTAAATACATATACATTTTACAAAATTAAGCCTCATCTAACAATAAATATTGTTTCGTGTTTGCATGTCACATAAAATATGTTCATGGAATCTTTACTTAATCAAACAACTTTTAAAGTCTTATATTGTATTGATGAACTCAATAAAGATGGCTACGCTCCTAATAGTGTTGGTGTCTATAAAGTTTTAGTTGGAGTAGAAGATGATGAATGTTCTATTTTTTCTTCATTATCTTCTTGGAGAACTCTTATTTCTTATAGCCAAAAAAGGATTACTCAATTCACTAACGCTTTAATCAAATGTGACTATATTGAAAAGAAGTTATCAAGTGAAAATGGTGAGTACTATTTCGTATTAACCGATAAAGGCGAAATGGCTTTAAAAGATTATAAAAGTAAGAGTAGAATACGTTTCAAGAAAAGAAGTAAATACGTTAAATCTAACTTTACAAAAATAGAAAAAATCGTCTAAAAATCCTTAATTTAAGGCGATTTTCTTTATGTATGTACGCGCTTATTGAAAAACGATTTTACTCTTGTTAATATATTCTCGTTAATTTTGGGGGTTTAACATTATGATACACTTTGTCTGGGATGAAATGCCGATTTCTAACTTCATTATTTCTTTAGCGCTTTTGTTGTTATTAGAAACTGCTGTGTTTTATGTTTTCCTCCGCGTTGTCAAACGTCGTATCCCCTTAATTACTGTTTCTATCTTACTATCACTGAACATCATTTCTTTCTTGTTTGCTATCTTTTATGTTTTTGTTATCTCCTCGGTTTGTACTGGTGCGACTGTAGTAGCCTCTATTGTTTTAAATCAAGGTGACTTTAATAAATTCCTTTCTAATCCATTCTCTAAAGTAGTGGCTAAGAATGTTTATATGGGAGTAGAAAAAATCTTTGATCGTAACGCGATGTATGAAACTATCGATGAGGCTGTGCAAAAGCTTTCCGCGACGAGAACTGGTGCGATTATTACTTTCGAGAGAAACAAATCTTTAAAAGATATTATTATTCATGGTAACGGAGTTAAAGTTAATAGTCCCGTATCCGCTGAATTGTTAGAAACAATTTTCTATCCTGGAACTAGACTTCATGATGGTGCAGTTGTTATTAGTGGAGACAAGATTGCTGCCGCAGCGGTATTCTTTGAACCAACAAAGAAAATATTTGCTAGCAAATATGGTTCCCGTCATAGAGCCGCTATTGGTATTTCTGAAGTTTCTGATGCCGTAACTGTTGTTGTTAGCGAAGAAACTGGAAGAATTTCTTTTGCCATCAACGGACAAATTGAACCAGTTGAGCCAAATAACTTTCTTAATGCTTTTAAGACCTATATGGCGGACGAAGCTGAATAAAAAATATGGTTGATAGTAAACAAATATATGACTTTTTAATTAAGGTTCAATCGATTGCTAAGATTGGTCTTATTTATTCTAAAGACCCTTATGCGATAAGTAACTATCAAGAGATTAATGATTTATCAACAAAATTTCTTGAAGAGTTTTTAGAAGTTAAATTTGATCGTCCAAATTATTTCCAAAGAGATATTTATCCAACTCCTAATATATCAGTTAGGTGTCTCATTTTTAATGAGGATAAAACGAAAATCATAATGGTTAGAGAAGTAGCTACTCAAACATATTCTCTTCCTGGAGGATGGGCTGATTTATATAATAGCGCGGCTGAAACCGCTAAGATTGAATCGTCTCAAGAAGCAGGAGCCGATATTGAAGTAACTAAATTAGTGGCTTTATTAGATAGAAAGCCTTTTAAAAATGCCGGCTCAGTTCCTGAATATATGGCAGTTTTTGAAGGAAGATTAATTGCTCCTTTACATGAACACGAATATGAAACTGATGATGTAAATTGGTTTAATATTAATCATCTTCCACCTATATCTCGTAAGACTTCAATTGAAGAGATTACTCGCTTAATTAACGCGGCAAAAAATAACGAAACTATTTTCGATTAAATTCTTATAAAAAATAAAGATTCATTCTTTATTACAAAGAGTGATTTTTGTTATAATTTTGTTTAGTTATGGTAGTGCTAGCAGGTTTATCAGTAGATTGGTTAATATTCATCATCGTTCTTAGTAGCGTGGTCTTTATTTTACTTGCTCTATTAATTGGTATTCCTTTATATAAAAAGCATATTCATAAGAACTTCCAAGAATATTATTATAAAAAGATTAATAGAGTTGTTTTAGATAACGATTATTATCTAATCAACAATTTCTCTTTTAAAACTGAGAATAGCAAGATGGAAAAGATTAATCATCTCATCTTTGCGGAAAAATATATTTACCTTGTCTTTGATTATTATTATGAAGGCGATTTAACTGGAAAGATTGAAGATAAGTCACTTATCTATTATTCCTTTAAACGTAAAGATAGAGGCAGAAAGTGTTATACTGAAAACCCATATTTCGCGATTGAGAAGATTATTAAGAGTTTAACCTATAAAACCGGTATTAGTAGAAGCATGTTTATCGGTATTGCTTTAATTAACGATGAATGTAATTTAGCTATTGAAAGTAACACTAATTCTTTCTATATCATTCAAAGAAAACGTTTACCTGCTTTAATTAAGGCGATCGAATCTAGACCAGTCAATAAAATGAACGAAGAACAATTAGCTAGAGTAGTGAAAGATATTGCTCGTTTGAACCGCAAGAAAAGAAAATGAAACTATTCGAATTAAGAAAAGCTTCATATCAAATACATAAGAAAAACCGCTTAAAGAATTGGATTTCAGGCACTGTTTTCATTATTATTTCTTGTGCATTACTTTCTTTTAGTTTGTTTATTGGAGGAATAATCTTAATACTTCCTATCTTAATCCTCCCATAATTTTTTGCCTTTACTTTATTCCATTTAATCCAAAACGAGGAAAGCGAATTAGTCTACTCGAATATCTTTAAATTAGGATCTTTATATGTCTCTCCTCGCTTTTATGGAGTCTTAAGATTTTTCTTTTCTTATTTCGTTTCTTTATTAATTGGATTACTTGTTGATGTTATTATGGGTTTTATCCTCTTTTTTGTCTTTAAACACAACTATGATCCCATCTTCATGCAATCTATTTACAACTTAAGAGACAATATTGGTAGCGTTCAAGATAATGAAACTTATAATCAACTTATTAACGGTATTGATAATGTTTTAGCTTATTACCTTTTCTGGGTCTCTATTGGCGGTAATTTCTTGATGTTCTTCTTCTTTATTTATTTCATCATTCGTCATAGCGTCGCTATTGTCTTTAGAGCGAGAATGATTTCCAATAATCCTCTTATTGATAGACAAGCCTTTAAACACTTTATTAAGAGTAATCGCTGGAAGTTTTTTAAAGTTAGGCTCTATTTATATTATCCGCTTTATTTATTAATGCTTATTGGCTATATTGTCGGAATTATTATTGGTTACAATAATTTTAACACCTATTCTTTAGTTTTTGCTTTTGGTGAATTACTTTGTTTAGCTTTCACTATCTTCTTTATTCCTTTAGTATTTTCTAATAATGAAGCCTTAGCAAATCTATATATGAAGGAATATATTGATTCTTTATCTAAAGTGGCTAATAACTACGTGAATATGTTTAAAGGACAACAAACAACTATTTACGTTAATCAAGATACTAAGTCAGAAGAAAATAAAGAAGAACCTCCAAAAGAAGATAATGAGAAAAAAGATTTATCCGATTATGGAGAAAGTGGAATAGACTTTGAAGATTAAGAAAAAAGCAACTTGTTGAGTTGCTTATTTTTTATGATAATTTAGGACACTGACATCAGTCACGCCTTCAATAGATTCAATGGCTTTAACGAATTCTCCGCTTCTCATTTCGCTTGTTTTAGAAATGGCTAGGAAGATAATTTCAATTCTATTATCATCGGTGAGATCGACTTGTAAATCATTGACTAAACAATTGAATTCTTGCGCGGTCGCTAAGATTTTTGAAACAACAGGAGTGTTAGGCTCGGCATTAACTTTAATAAGTGGAGACCTTTTGTTTAATCGATTTTCAAACTTTCTAAATAAAGTGAGAACCACAACAATGAGGATTGTGCTTAATGTCGCGAGGATGAAGTTCATAGAGCCACACGCTAAGCCAATAGCCATAACTACCCAAATAGTGGCGGCTGTAGTTAAACCTTTAACACCTGAATTCCGGTGCATAATAGCGCCTGCGCCTAAGAAACCAACACCAGTAACAACTGCGGCGGCTAAACGAGCAACGTCACGGTTGAATAAAGGTTCGCCAGAATCTCCTTTAAATACAAGTGGGAAGCCATATATAGAAATGATCATGATTAAACAAGAACCAACACCGACAAGAAGATGAGTTCTAAGTCCAGCGCTCCTGCCTCTTCTTTCTCTTTCTATACCAATAACGCCACTGAGGATGACCGCTAAGACCATCGCAATGATACATAGAAAGACATTACCTATAGGCCATTCATTAATTGTCCAGTTGTTAAGCTTTTCAGCAATAATTTGATCAATAGTTACCATACGATTATTTTATCCTTTTCTCTTTTTATACAAAGAGGACTACTACATTATTATAAATAATTGTATCTCTATTATAAACTATATTTTTATTTCCATATGAATTCTTAAAGTAAATTCCGTTTCTTAAGAAAAACCTGAAATTAATCTAA
>CAMYVX010000026.1 GCA_947302535.1 uncultured Caryophanales bacterium | reverse complement strand
AGAATTAATCTGGTTTTTCTTAAAAACGGAATTTACTTTAAGAATTCACGCTCACTATGAGGTGACACCGTCGGTGATAAAGGGGGTGAAGAATTAAAAGAACGTTACTTTCCTGCTCTTAAGATCATAAAACGCGGTTTCAATTTCAAAAGAATAATCTTTGAATTTATCTAAAATATATTCTTTGGTTTTAACCGCATTTTCTTTTATTGCTTCATCATAATCTTTTATCCCTTTAATATTTAAAGTGATACGATCGATAATCTTATTTAAGTAATGACCCTTTTCTTCTTCCAAAGAAGCTTTAACTGCTCCACAAGAAGTATGGGCTAGCACTAAAACATAATGAATATGTAGATGCTCTAAAGCATATTCAATTGTGGCTAGCTCTCCATCATTCACGACGTTACCTGCGCTTCTTATCACAAATAATTCTCCAGCATCAACAGTGAATATCTTTTCCGGAATAACACGTGAATCACTACAAGAAATAATTAAAGCATATGGTACTTGTTTATTAATTAAAGAATCATAATGCTCCTTCTTATGAGCTTCTATAAATATCTTATTACCTTGAATTAATTTATCTTTAATATTATCCATAATTAAAATAAGCCCTCTAGATATTTACAAATATCTATTAATTCTTCGTTTTCCTCTTTATTTATAAATCTACTTAATATAGGAGAATCTATATCTAACAAGGCCACCACTTCATTATTTTTAATAATCGGAATAACCATCTCTGAATTAGTCAAAGAAGAACAAGCAATATGTTCTTTATCTAAATGGACATCATCAATAATAATGACTTCTTTATTTCTACAACTTCTTCCACATATTCCTTTATTAAAAGGAATCATATAGCAGGCTACTGGACCCATAAATGGCCCTAGATATAAATAGCCTTTTTTCTTATCAACTAGATAAAACCCGACCCAATTAATAGAGGGTAAAGAAGAATATAAAAAAGAAGCAAGATTAGCAAGATTACTAACTAAAGGATAGTTCTTATCTAATAAAGAAATTGCTTCTTTTTTCATATATTAAAGATATCTTACCATCAATGGTAATTCTTTTCTTTTCTTATGCATAATGGGGTTGGGTTCACTATCTTCACTCATGTACCCAATAGGCATTAATAAAACTACTTCTTCTTCACTTGGCAAACGGAAGGTAGATTTCACCTTTTCATTATCAAAGAAATTAACCCAGCAACTACCTAAGCCAAGGTCCACCGCTTTAAGCATTAACATCGTGGCTAAAATAGAAACATCTTGCTGACCAGAAGTATATTTATTATCAAATGGATTTTTCCATTCTTCATCCTTATTATAAGTAAACATTAAAACGGTATTAGCCTTAGATAAACATGTACATAATTCATTAATGTTATTTAATCCTAAAGAACTTTTAATGACATAAACACGAGGAGATTGATGATTAACCGCACTAGGGGCTAAAGGAATGATACTTAATAATTCATTAAGAACTTCATCACTAATTACTTTATTTTCATCAAAATTACGTACCGCGTAACGGCTTTCTAAAATTTTTTGATAATCCATATCTTTTCTTCCTTTTCTTATCTTAAACCAATCTTTTTATAAATAAGTTCAAGTTTCTTACTAGCAAGCGCTTCTGCTTTCTTACTACCTTCAAGAAGTACTTGAGAGATAATCCCGCTCTTTTTAATTTCATTAACTTTATTCTGTAAAGCTTCTAATTCACTAATAACAACATCCGCGACCGCTTTTTTAAAGTTACCATATCCACCATGTCTATATTCATTCTCTAAGTCTTCAATACTTCTATTACTTAAAGTAGACATAATGGTTAATAAATTTGAGATACCGGGTTTATTTTCCATATCGAATCTAACTTCGTTATCCATATCAGTCACCGCAGACATAATCTTTTTACGTGAGAGTGCTAAGTCATCTAATAAATAGATAGTGCCTTTATCTGATTCAGATTTAGACATCTTCTTATTAGGGTCAGAAAGCGAATTAATCTTCGCTCCACTTCTTGCTAAAACAGTTTCTGGAATCTTAAAACCACCACCATAGGTACGATTAAATCTTTCAGCGATATCTCTAGTTAATTCCACATGTTGTTTTTGATCAATCCCAACAGGAACATAATCAGCGTCATATAAAAGGATATCCGCCGCCATCAAAGTTGGATAAATAAATAAACCAGTAGGAATACTTTCTTTATTAGAAATCTTACTAGATTTATCTTTATATTGAGTCATCCTTGATAACTCACCCATATTAGATTGGCACGCTAAGATATAGCCAAGTTCTGCATGCTCATGAACATCACTTTGTTTAAATAAAATCACTTTATTAGGATCTAATCCACACGCTAAATATATAGCAATTAAATTTTCAGTATTCTCTTTTAATTCTTTAGGATCAATAGGAAGAGTTAAAGCATGTAAATCCGCGATAAAAATGAGCATCTCATAATCATTTTGATAAGAAATGAATTGTTTAATCGCTCCAATATAATTACCTAATGTCAATTGTCCAGTAGGCTTAATTCCAGAAAGCATTGTTTTCATAAATAGGCCCTCCAAATTCAATTATATAATTGTTCAATATATAAGAAAAGGACTTAAGTGTATAACACCTAAGTCCATGTACTTATTTAGTTACGCAATGACCTATTTTCTTTTCTTTTTAAGAATAAGAAGAGAAGAAAGAGCCACTAAGGAAACACCAGAGATAATAGCGATAACTAAGATTAAGGAATTGTTATCAGCGATATTAGTGTTTGTGCTTTCAGCTGGCATTCTATTTAAGAAATCGTTGTAGTGATAACCACTAACAATGTGGTCATATCGTTCTAAGAATTGATTGATTTCAATGTAACTTAAAGAACTAATTGCAGCTAAAGCTGGCTTAGCAGCTTCATCGCCCTCATCGTATGCGCTTTCAATATCAGCCCATTTACTTGCTGTAATAGCAGTAGAATCGCTGTCGCCGGTACACTCAGAATCAAGCAAATCGTTTAAAGCAGCGGCAAGAGCAACTGTCTTTGTTTCTAAAGCGTTTCCAAGACCAACGAGAATTTCGTCTAAATATAAAGTTCCGGTTGTTGGTCCGACTAATTTCATAAATACATTATCAGAACCAGAAACGACGTATTCAGATCTGTTGGCATATAATTGTGAAGCTTCGAGTTCAGTCCATTCTGCTCTATCAGCACTAACACTAAGAGTGAATCCGCTTCCTTGTGTTTTAGCAGCGTTGAATGTTAATTCAATTGTTTTAATTGCGGCTGGTAAAGCGGCGATATTTTCGACAAGACCGTTTGTTTTTTGAATTTGAATAACGCCATCGTTTTTCATTGTTTGTTTAACATGGGTATAAACTCCATGAAGAGCAACATAATTATCACCATATGATGTTGGTAAATCATCGGGAACGATAATAAGCGCATCATCGCTTTCTTTTGCACCTGTAACTGTAATTGTCTTATCGCCATAAATTGATGACACATCTTGAGCAGTAGCTCTAATTGTGACGTTACCATTACTAATACCAGTAACTACACCGCTATCACTAACAACAGCTTTTGATTCATCAAGAGAAGACCAAACAACATTTTGGTTAACTCCTTCACTCTTTCCGCCTTCCGTGGCTAACGATGACAAAGTAATACTATCACCAACAGCTACAGTTGATTCCCCAGAAACTGTAATAGTGTCAGGATTAATGACGGAAACTTCATAATAAAAATCAAGATTTTTAAATTGAATAAACCTATTACTGGTTGTATTGTTTGTTACGCTGAATTCAAGAGTAAAAAAACGATTAGACCAATCTTTTCCATCTGGTCTATTAAAAGTCATGGTTGAATTAGCAACGAAAGCAACATCATTAATTTCACTAACGTCACTTAGCCCTTCGCCAGTGCCAACTTTAAGAGTCATGGAGTTGATTGTAAGGGAGGCTGCGTCACCAGCAGTAAAATTCACATAAGTAATGTTTTCCTCTGAAACAGCAGCCTTAGAGGCGATTGTTCTTGTGCCAGTCTTAGCTGGATCAGCAGCTTTTGCTTTTTTAAGTCCACCGATTCTCCAAGGGCCCATAGTAGTGTTTCCATAGACACCCCATTGGACATCACTTTGTGTGATGAGGGATTCTACTTCATATCCAGATGTACTTCCCTCAGAAGTATCCGCTGTATTTCCATCGAGGCCATAAGCTAAATAAGAAGCTGCATCTGCTCTTTCGGCTTTTGAACCAGCATTCAACGCCACCGCGGCTCCAATTGCCATTGTTAGTCCAACGCTTAACACGGCAACCTTTTTGAAAATTTTGTTCATTTTCATAATTTCCTTTCTGCCTCACTATAGAGGCTAATTAGGTTTAATTATTTCTTTGAACAAATTACACATTAAATATTTTGCGCATTAATATTTAAAAGATGTGCTTTGTTTAGAAAATATAAACCTTACGTGTATTTTATACATACACGCATACTAAAAGCAAAGATTAAATTATTTTATAATTAATTTATAAGGTGTTTGGTAGACTCCAGACCGCGTCTACTGTATGCCTTTCAGCGTTAAATCTAGGCATAAATCCACCATAATTATTGTATTCAGAGAACGTTGCGTAATGATCATCAGTATATAAGCAAACTGCTTGTTCACCATACCCATAATCATATTTATCATATCCAGTAGAAACCGCCACAATACGTCCAACTTGTCTACTACTAGTTTTGTATTGTCCATTTGTGTCTATATCTAACTCATAATATAGAGGACTTCCATAATATGGAAGAACGCTCATATATCCACTAGTTTTTGTGAATTGAGAAATGCATCTAGCTTTATCACCAAACAAGGAGTTAACTTCGCTCTTGGTTGGTAAAGATTTACCATCCTTGAGTGGATCAACAGTATTATTCTTAGCAAAGTTAGCGGGGGCGCATCCAAAAGCTAAGAAATAGTTACAAACATCTTCTGGTTCTGTCATCGCGGCAGCATTCTTATATTCAGGATGCTCATAAATATATTGATAGGAGTAGTATGTATATCTCTTCGTACTTAATACTTCTCCAATAGCTAACTCCATCAACGTAGGCACCACTGAAAGATGTAGGAGCGATACGAGATTGCCCACTATTCGCATTGATAGTCTCATAATTATATCCAGTTGATGTATATCCGTTTGTATAATAAATCACGAGTGATTTAATATGTAATGTCGAATCGCCACTAGCAATACTGATATAGTTAACATCATAACTACTTAAATCAAGCATAACAGTGTTCAAAGAAGTTGAGTACGCAAACGACAAAGAGCCATCTAAAGCATTATGTTCGCCGTACCATAAAGCAGGTGAACTAGATCCACTAGAAGATGATGTGTAATAAGATATCTCAACGTAATCAATATCCTTAATTGCATTAATATTAGATAATGAAGCATCTAATGGAGTGACATAATCGTTAACAAGTGGCAGCAAACCAATTAAGTTACCAGTGGATTTAATCGCTCTATAATATTCAAATCCATTGCTGCTACCCCAGTTACCAGTGCTATAAGAGCCAACACCAGAGATAGATACCTCATTCGTGTAATAAGAACTACCAGGTTTAACAGTAATACCATATGTCTCACTAACACCTAAATATGTAACGGTGACTGTTTGACTTCCAATAACGGATAAATCATAGCCAGTATATGTGGCTTTATTAGTGACATTCTCATATGTATAATCGCTATAATGAGCGATAACTGTTGGTTTAACAAAGTCATCACCAATATCATATTCAGTGGTTATATTGCTTAACTCTAGATATGTCACGGTAACATTCTTAGTGACACATATTTCATATGTAGTTTCAAATCCACCATAGGATACAGTGATATCTTGATAACCCTCTAAATATGGGTCATAACCACTACAGGTGGCTCTATCAGTAACATTGATATACTCTTGACTATATTTAGCGTAATCTGCATAGATTGTGGGTTTCACAAAGTCTTCACCATATTCATAATCAACCTTAAGGTTCTCGCAGTGTAAGGCCACTACTGCACTAACATATACATCGTAAGATGTATAAATTGTGTTGCCAGCTTCGTTAACATATCTAACATTAACTGTACCATTGTTATCAGTGGAATTATCAAAACCAGTGAATATGAGCCCATCAAAAACATCAGCAAAATCATAATAATATGACTCTCCATATACATCTGGAACAATGAAGTCTTCATCTAGCGCGTAATTAACAATTGGATTTTCCACTCTTAAAGCAGCAATACAGTCCACCACTGCGATGTTACAAGATGCATATACAGTCTTACCATTATATGTATAAGAGAAATTAACTGTCTTATTACCTAATGTAGTCATATCCACACTATTGGTGATAATCGCATTATTCACTACCGAATCACTACCATCATCATAATGAGCGGTAACAGTAAAATCATTAACAGTAAAGCTTTGCTTATAATAGAAGTTGTTACTTGTAGTTACTGTTATAGACTCAACCTCTTTACCACGAATCATAATATCATCTGGATCCCTAATTAAAACTTGTAAAGAGGAACTACCAGAGTAATAAGTCAAATAGCCTTTGACATCAACTTTAGATGAAGAACTACGTGCTTCATTAATTTTATTAATGATGTCAGTTTTGTTTTTTATGCTATTAAAGAATAATAAAGCAGTTTTGTTATCACTAAATGTTGCATAACATTGTCTATTACTAGTAACTGCCCCTAAAGAAATATTGGTCAATGTAACTTCTCTAGTGCCCATATACTGATATTCTTTAAATTCTTGTGAAGAACTAGATAAAGAAAATACGCTTGAATCGATATCCAAACTCTCAACAGGGCAAGGATTAACATCATAGTCTTTAGCAACAATGAAGTTAGTCATCTCAGACATGCCGTTATACAAAGTCATTGTCCCAGTAACTGTAACCACACTACCGACAGGGAAAACTTGATTATTTGGGATATTATATAAACATGTCGCGCCTACGTCTCCATATTTATCTGTGCTTTGGATAAATTGCTGCGCGACAGTTCCATTAGTGTTATAGAAAGTACTAGTAACTGTACCCCAAGTCTTTACATTAGTTAAATCACTACCTCCATCAAGTCGTAATGTATTTAATGAATGTAAAGATTGATATCCATTGGAGTCATTAAAATAATAATCACAACTCATAGAAGCTGGTTTATCTTCAGCGTGAGATGATGAAAAAGATGAAATATTATTCGTCAATAAAATCACGCTAGAAAGAGTAACCGCTCCAATCGCAGATAAAATTAATAATCTTTTTTTCATTGCCTAGTTATTGTAGCAAGAATAAATATTCTTAGCAAATATAAAAGTAGACCCGAAGGCCTACTCTTATATTATTTATAAATAATTAGTTATTATTTATGTTTCTTCTTAAGAACAAGAAGTGTAGAAAGTGCCACTAAAGAAACAGCGGAGATAACAGCGATAACAACGATTAAGGAATTGTTATTATTGATTTCAACTCTGTTCTCAACAGAACCACTACCACCTCTACCTTCGATAAAGCCCTCAAGCTCATATTTATCGTTGAGATAATCATATCTAGCCATGGCTTGTTCGAGGATGGTTCCACCTTTTGATTCTTCTTTTGCATCAGCTTCAACGAGTTTAGCAATTTCAGCTGCGCTTAAAGAACCATATTTAGTTGCGCCAGATAATGTTTCCCAAGCAGAAACAACCAAGGACTTATTATCTGTAACGCCATCATATCCATCACAGAATTCATCAGTTAGGCTTAATAATTCATACGCTAATGAAAGCGCGGAATAAGCACTACTAATCTTTTCTGGGTTGGTTAATTCATATGTTCCACTATAGTTTTGAACATTGGCTTTGACTTTAACATAGTGACCTAAAGCTAAATCACTAACAAAATCAGTGTATGGATCAACATTGGTGTAAACCATAATGCGTGACGCTTCGTCTCCACTCATGATATCGAAAGCACGAGGTTTGCTATCCTTCATAGAAGTAGCAAATTCTTTCACATAGCCTTCAACATAGACGTAGTATGAAGTAGTTTTGCCATTATCAAGAGATGCAGCAAGAGTAACAGCTTCAGCAACAGTTAGAGGTGAGCCGGCAGCGCCATTAACAGTAAAGTCAACAAAAGTATGACCTTCTTTTCCACCGGCAGAAGCTGTAACAGTAACACGAGCCACTCCGGTTTTTAACGCTTGATAGGCACCAGTAGATTCATTGACACTCAAAACAGTATCATCATCAACTGCCCAACTAAATGTTGCTCCAGAAGTTTCTGAAGAAGCAGTGAATGTTCCGGTTGCACCAACTTCAAAGCTTGTTGAAGCAGGATTAAATGTTACGTCAACATCACCAGTTTCTGGTGCTTCAATATCCAATAAATAACCACCACGGGCATATTCAGGAGTGTTGTTATTGTAATTCATCAAATTGCCAGTAACAGTAATAGTTGCGCCAACAACAATGTTTGCAGCGGTTTCTTCAGTAAATCCGGCGTTTTCTAAATATTTAAAGTCATACACATATACAGAAGGACTTGTTGTTTTCCCGTCAGCAGTAATGTAAGCTCTAGCATTTTGATATCCAGATGTTAATACTTGAACAACTTGACTAATAATGCCGGTAGTGACCCATGGGCCTTTACCGCCACTCACATTTCCAATTTCTTCGCATTTTGCAATTGCTTCAGCAACGGTAAATGGATCGGCTGCTGTACCAGCGTGAGCAACAGTAACAGTAACTGCTTGAGCGGCACTACTACCGGAGACTTCGTCCATAGTTGCTGTGGCAACAACGCTTGTCACGTTTTCCGCAGGAGCGGCAGGATTAAATGTCCATTCGACATCTTCGGTTGCATCATAGGAATATCCTAATTCGTAATTAGCTGTAGCAACTAAACCAGCAGCACTCCAGCTTTCCATGGTGCTGTAGGAAGTCTTGCTCATCGCACCACTGACAACGATAGTTTCTAAATCACCAGCTGAAACAGTGATGGTAGCAGTAGCTTTCTTGTATCCTTCTCTTTCAGCGGAAACAGTGGCTGTTCCGGGTTTCAAACCTTTAACAAAAAGGTGATCGTTTTCAATTTCTTCGATATCGAGAATTGTTGCATCGCTTGTGGTCCAATCAACATCTAAATCATCAGAGGAGACTGATTCCCTAGCGTAAAGCAACATTCCAGTTGGACCATAATCAAGTTCAAATGGTGTTTCATCGTCACTAGAATTAAAAATTGACATATTAGTCAAAGAACCAGAAGCGCCTTCGATCAACGCCAAGGTCTTTAAATACAAGGTACCTTTTCCAGTTCCAGTCATGGAATTAGAGAATGAGATAGTAATGGCCCCAGACAAAGAAAGTGACCCATCGCCAATTGTAGTAGTTGTGGTTGCGTTTTGTCCGCCAACCTTCCCACTACCTAACTCATCACCACCGACGGTAACAGTAGCGGTAACACCATCATTGGATTTGTTGTGCTTCCATCCAATAACAACTTGCTTAACTGGATACCCTTGGTCAGCTAATTCAATTGTATCAGGAGCGGCTCCATTGTTAAGGAGAACCCCAACATCTTTGCCGGTAAAGTCGTCAATAGAATGTGAATCGTCTTCAGCAGCCATCACAACATTGTTAACTTCGCCTTTACCATAACCAAATGCTGCAATACCAGCTCCGATAGCCATTGTTAGACCAACGCTTAACATAGCTAATCGTTTGATTAATTTGTTCATAATAATTTCCTTTCTGTGCTTTCGCACTTATTATGTTTTCATTTGATTTATTAAACACAATCTAAAACGTGTTCAGTAAATCCAATATTGAAATAATCATAACATACGTATGTATATATGCAAGAAGAAATATTTATATATAAGATATATAGATAACTAAAAGAAAAGGGGATTAACCCCAAATCTTATCTGATTAAACAAGTGACAATGCCTATTCAAGGGAGTCTTTACTCGCTTCGAGAATCATTTCAAACCTAATAAAAAGGGTTTTGATGTAATACTCTTTCTTTATGTCGCTCATAATATCAATTCCATTAAAATAATTCGGAACACTGTTGATGAATGAAATGATTTCATTTCGTTTGCTTAAAAATAACAAATAGACTCTATCAATCGCTTTTTTCAAATCAACATTATCAATTTTTAAAATGTCTTCGTTTCTGATTCTTTTTTCTTCCTCATCTTCATAAGCAGTAATACCATTTAGAGCACTACTAATGAGTTTGGTTTCATCTAATAATATCTCACTAATTCTTTCTTCACTAGTTTTACCATAAAAACAATTGCCACAATCATAGATAGGAGCTAAGCGATAAGTATTGTTTCTTTTATCTTTGATAACACCCCAGTTATCTTCATTTCTATCATTATTGTTAATCAACATATCAATAACAACAACGTCCCAAAACCTTTCTTTCGCGTCTTTGATGTCCTTGAGGACAGTGTTATGATCGAGTTGAAAAACAATCTCGTTGATATTTGAAGCAGACAAAGAAGAGGATTTATCTTCTCTATTCATCACTTCTAAGCTTGTGTCGTTTCTTAAAGATGTATAAGGGATCAATAATTCATTTCTATCATCCTCGATAAAGTCCTTACAAGCACAAACAACTTTATATCTTTTCCCATCAAAACATATGCCTAAGACAGTTTCGTGAACATCATAGCCGAGAATCCTATAAATATTGCTGCCGATAAATTCACTCAAGGGTGATGTAACATATGATAATCCTTTGACATTATTCATCCCGAAAGCGTTCTTAGGAAATTTTAAAAACCAGAAATCATTATTATAAATAATGCCTTTCTTCTCTCCTGCTCTTCCACCATATTCGAGATTTCTCGAGCTCAATTCACAATTAGAAAAATCCACCATTTTTATCATAAGCAATATCTCCTCGTTAATTTCTTCCACTGGCTTTCTCTTAAAACATGATGGGTTGTTTCTTTCTTGCCTTGAGAATCAATCGCATCAGCTAAATTCATATATAAACCATAGTCTTCTAAGATGTCAGCTTTCTCCGCTTCATCAACAAGATCTTGCATAGTTTTAGACAATTCAAAATCGATTTCAACATCGTTATTAATGTAATGGTAATCACGATTACGATAGATGTCTTCCATAATCAAAGAAGAGATGTATTTGTTGATGTTATCAACACTAGAAATCTTGTTGATAAGTAGTTTATCATCTTTTCTAATTCGTATTTTTAAGGTCTTGTAATTATCCTTGATAAATTCGTTAATGTATTCTTGCTGATTAAACATTTTTCCGTTTCTCCAAGAACACTTTATAACATATGGGGGCAAATGTAAATAAATTGATATAGAAATTTTATTTCTTACAAAAAGAAAAGGGGATTAACCCCAAATCTTATCTGCATAACTAGGATGATCTATAAATGGATTTCGATTACCCTGTACGCCGTATGTATATTCGTTTCTTGTTTTTTCTTCTTGAGAAACTGGATCTTCAGCATTCCATTTTCTTAATAGATTAAAGCATTCGGTGGAACTATTTGGCCCCATAACCCAGTTAATATGCATTTGTCCATAATATCCATATCTTTGGTTCCAGTCAGTTAACGAGGATAATTCCGATAATGTGCCGTTGTTATAGTGCATATACATATACATAATGATACGAGCTACATCACCCTTCATAGAATCGACTGGTTCAAAGACATAATTAACATAGTTAACTGTGCCACCTTCACTATAAGCGAAGGAACCACCTTTATTAGAACCACATCCATAGATTGGTCCAAAAGCAGAGTTACCACGCTTACTGTTATAGGAAGATATAGTTGGACGGATATGGTGTAAATCACTACCACCACCATCTTCTCCATATAAGTCAGCAGATTGAGATTGTGGCCACACATGCTCTTTGTTATACGAATTAGTAGATGCTCCTGAATAGAAACACTTCACTCCACCACTAGGATGTTTATCACTCTTCTTAAAATGATTACCAAGTGAGGAATAGGATGTATATGTGGTATGAGTGGTATCCATTAAATTATGCAAGCCCTTTAATAACTCTTTACCAGTTAAATTATTAACTGAAGCATAATATGATAACGTATTATCTTCACTCGCCGTGGATGATTTAGGAGTGATATTAGAAGCACCCTTTCTTTCTAATTTAGTGATATAACCAGTAAACTGAGGAACACCATAACCAGAAGAATATAAATGATAAGAGTACCAGCCTTCAATACTAATCTCATCTCCAGCCTTAACGTTAATAGAGCCAAATGACCTATCGTTATTGATGACATAGCCGTTATCTCCATCTTTCACTAATCCTTGTTTAGTCGCGGTGGCTCCATGAATAGCGATATATCCACTTTCATCAATCAAATCAAAGTTACCGTATGTATAGTTATTAGGCCACTGCACCACACCTTTAATACGATATAAGGTTCCAGTCTTCGCCCCTTCACTCTTATATGAAGAATTTTCACTAATTAAAGCGGAGATACTTCTTTCTTTTGCATTAGGATCTTCTGATGGTAGACCTTGTTCTGGAATAGTAGAACTTTCTTTATTATTATGTTTAAAAACATAAGCACTACCTTTATTCGTGGTTTCAGGAGTGTTTCCGCCGTAATTTACAATCGCGGAAAACACCACTACTTCATCGTTAACATTAACGACGTTACTAGTGGTGAATTTATTACCATCTAGATAATAAACTTGGAAGCAATAAAAAGGTTTAGCGTTATTGTTATTACTAGTAATTTTAAAGTTCATGTTACCGTATGTCGCAACACCTGAAGTAGAATAACCATCGCTAATGACTTTACCTTTAATAAAGTACTTTAAGGTAGTCGTCTCATCTTTTTCTAATGTTTTAGCTAAGTCATAAGCTTCTTCGCTAGAGAAAGGATTTTCATAACTACCATCTCCTCCCTCTGGTTCAGGATCTGGACCTGGAGTAGGAGGTGGAGTCGGTTCACCACTTTTAGTAACTTTAACACTACATTCTCCAATCTTATTAGGGTCTGCTTTACTAACAGCCTCAATAATGGTTTCCCCTTCTTTTAAAGCAGTCACTAAACCATCTTCACTAACGGAGACAATACTCTTATTAAGAACTTTTAAGGTATAAGATAAATCAACACCTTGATCAGCGTTGACGCTGACACTGATAACTGCGGTGTTATTTTTGCTTAAATCTAACTCTAATGAATTAGGCGTAATAGCGACACTATAAACTTGTTTGCTTGTGGGTACATTACTATTTGGAGTTTGGTTATTGTTACTCCCACCACTAGAGCAAGAAACTAATGATAAACAAGATAAAATAGTAAAGAGGACTAATTTAATTTTCATATGACAATTAACTTCCTTAGACTTAATTACTATACATCATATAGATGCATAATGGGATAAATAAAACAAAAGCGGCCCCAAACGGAACCGCTACTAGGCAAGCGTTTAATTATTCGTAGATATAGGAACTGGCATGACTTACATTATACGCTTCAATAGAGAAGATATAATCAACAGCGAAGCCATATTCATTAAAGGAAATATAAACATCTTCAGTATAAGTAGAAATCACAAAATCAAAAGAAATGCTTCTTGTTTCAGCATCATAGATAATGTTTTCTAGTTCAGGAATATTTTCTATTTCTTGGATAAAATCTCTAACGAAATAAATGGTATTGCTAGATTCATCTTCTGGTACCCAAGCTAAATATTCAGCGTCCCAATTATATTCTCTAGTTTTTTCTGTTTCAGAAGAACCTGGAGTCTTTTCTTTAACTGTCTCAGTCGCGTGAGTATATGGATTATCTTCTAGACGTAAAGAATTAGCCCAAGACATAAATTTTCCTTTCTCAGAAATAGTAGGAAGAGTGACACTAGCTTGTCCATATTTAAAATATGTACAACTATATGATTGTCTTTCTTCTCCATGTACTGTTTCATAATAAACGGAGATGAGTTTACCATCTTCAAAAGCGTATCTTATATTTTGGAAATGGACATCATGCCAAACAACATCATCAATGACATATTCATGACTATCTTCGTTATAAACGAAGTCTTCATAATCAAAATCAATACGGAAAGTCACTTCCGCGACTCCGAATAATTGAACTTTATCAATAGACATCACCCATTCACCACTATCGTCGAGATGATAGTATTCTACATTGTAGGTATCATCTTCAGCAGAATATGAATCCCAAAGAATAGAGAAATAAAGCTCACCGACATTTTCTCCATAATGCTCTTCATAACGGATCTTGCCACCAGCGTAAGAAGCATTACATGTGATAACAATTTCTTCTTGGACAGAAACTTCCATAGAGGCTTCGTAATTTTGAATTCTAGACGCTACGATTTGCTCTAGATATTGTTCCTTATTAACTTCATACCCTTTAACTGGTGGTTCTGGTTCAGGTGTTGGAGTTGGTTCTGGAGTTGGGGTATTTCCACCACTAGAGCCACCACACGCTCCTAAAAGTAAGGCTGGGGAAAGTAAAAATAGTTTAAGTAATTTTTTCATAATATCTCCTTTATTTTCTAACTAAAAAACTACGTCCATCAAAAGAAAATGATTCGACACTTCCTTCTTGCTTCAAGGCATTAAGCATTTCTTCAGCTTCTTCACTACTCACATTTAGTTCTCCTTTAATAGAAGAAACAGAAATCGATACCTTTTGCGGAAGAATGGCTTTAAGCATTGCATATTTATTCATATCCATAGTTTTTACCTCTTTTTCTATAATAATACATTTCAATCCATTTAACACACGAATCATTTTTTGTTAGGTTTGTTAAGTTTGTTAGATTTCTTGTAAACGAAGAACAAAAAAACCTTCAATACAAATGTATCGAAGGAATTAAATGTTATGGTGGCTCAGGCCGGGAGCGCGCCGGCGACACTCAGATTTTCAGTCTGATGCTCTACTAACTGAGCTACCGAGCCACTTTCTTAAATAAAAGCGCTGGCGGACCTGACGGGAATCGAACCCGCGGTCTTCTCCGTGACAGGGAGACATGTTAACCGCTACACCACAGGTCCACAACTTGCGCCTTAATATTATTAATGAACGAGTAAATAATTGCAAGTATTTTTAAAGAAAAATATGAATTCTTAAAGTAAATTCCGTTTCTTAAGAAAAACCTGAAATTAATCTAA
>CAMYVX010000025.1 GCA_947302535.1 uncultured Caryophanales bacterium | reverse complement strand
AAATAAAAACAATCGAGCCTAATCGCCCGATTGTTTTCCTATTTGTGGTGTATTACTCTTTTTTGGCAACCAAAAGTGACACTATAAAGTTGATTTACTGCATATAAAAATGTAAAACATATGCAGAAAATTTACCTGCGAGTTTTTAAAAGATAAAAGCATTACTGCTTTACTCTATCAGCCTTTTTTAATACTGCTTTATATATTGAAGTTTCTATAAAGTAAGTTAAGAACGTTACTAGAGTGATAACAGCTAAAAAAGCAATAAGATAGACGGGATATCCCGCTTTTTCTTGGACAATATTACCGATTGGTAAATTAGTAATCCTAGTGGGATTAATAAAGAACATATTTATAAAGTGAGGATAGAAGGCTAGATTAATCATAATAGCGATAAAAACAGTAATAGCAAACGCAACGAGGCTTCTATAGACTGTTTTGATAGTGATATTTCTTCTATTCCAAACATATATGAAAACACCTAGTATTACTTGCGAACCATGATGGATGAAAGTTTGAATATTGATATAGATTAAAGTTGACGTAGCCATTTCCGTATAAATACAAACAGCAGTACCTGCCGCTAAAGAAATAAGACATAAATATCCAGTCGCGGCATCCACAATCTTTGGATGTTTTTCTATATCTACGAATAAAATTATTGGAATGAAATAATAAATCATTGAGCACACGCTGAATGGGAAATCTCTATAGCTATATTCCCAATAAGATGGATTTCCATAGTGGAATGATTTAATTAATTGTTTAAATATTTCTAATATAATTAGACCAATCCAAAAGATTAATAAAATCCTTTTATATGTCTTCTCCTTAGCATCTTTAAAGAAGTAAGGAATTAATATGGCTAAAACAATAATGGGAATAAGCGCGATAAAATGGAACCAAGAGATGACTTTTGGCTCTTCCATTCTGCCTTGAAGAAAATATATAAATTCTTCCATTAACAAAATTATAATATGCGTATTATTTATGTTAAAATGAAAAAGTTATGATAGAAAAACCAATTGTTAACGCAAGAAATATAAATAAAAGGCGTTTTATATCTGGGATAGTGATATGTTCGATCGTTATAGTAATGGCTTTCGTTGCCTCGGCTTTAAATATAGCTAATTATTACCATAGTGAAAAACCAGAAGCTGGTCTAGGTACATTGAGAATGTTTACCACTTTATCAAATATTCTTGCCGCGTTTGCTGCAGCGATGTGTTTGCCTTTCCAAATTGATGGATTAAGAAGAGATAGATATAAATTACCATCATGGATTGTTATTGTGATGTATCTTGGAGCGGTGGGAGCATTTTTAACTTTTGTCGCGGCCGCGACCTTAATTTCCGCATATCAAGGCTTTGTTAAGGCAATGTTTCTAAAGTCTAACCTATTTTTACACACGATTAATCCTATTTTGATTACATCTTTATTTGTCTTAGTCATTTCAGATTCACACATTAAAAACTTCTATTCATATATCGCTATGATTCCTCTTATGATTTATATGTTTGTTTATATGTTTATGGTATTTGTTTTCCAAGTTTGGAGAGATCATTATTACACTAATTCATTTATTCCTTGGCCCGTAACTTTTGTTCTTTTAGTTATTTTAAGCTTTGGCATTTGTCAGTTATTAAGAGTGCTTCATAATTTAACAAATAAGAAAATTAGCCAACAAATAGAGGATTATTATAAAAAATCACCAGATTTCGATTTTCCAAAAGTTAGTAACGCTGTCGCCCATTTAGCAAAGATTGAATCCAAATTCTATAATGAGGGTGACGATATGTATATTCCTGTTGATATCATTCAGTTATTGTCTGATAGATATAATGCTAGTGCGGTTCCAGTTGATATTCTTTATGATATTTATCTTGAACAATATCTCATTAACATTGGCAAGAAACAGATCGGTCAAATAGAGAATCATTAATATTCAATCTTTTTAACCTTTATCCTTAATTATTCATTTTTTATTAGAATTGACATTAGGGGATATAACCCTTAATTGTTATTGATTTAAGGGGATAAATACCCTATAATAATGTTGGAGATACAAGGTATGCCATCAATTTGTCAGTTTTACGGAATACTAATCTTGATGAGATTAACTAGTAAGGAACATAATCCACCTCATATTCATGCATATTATGGCGAATATGACGCTTCGTTTTATATTTCTAATGGAGAAATTATGAATGGAAAGTTCCCCACTTCGGGAGCTGAGTTAGTTTAAAAATTTATTTTAAAATATCAGAAAGAACTATTGGAGATGTGGGAAACAGAGACTTATAGAAAACTCCCACCTATTGATTAATTATGATTGTTGCGATTAAATTGGTGCTTAAAGAAGGCACGGCTTTCGATGTTTATTATTTAGATGGAGTCGTTAAAAGATACGATATTCTTTTGCTTGCGAAAAAGTTTCCACAACTAAACACTTTAAAAGATAGAGATTTGTTTTTGAAAGGGCATTTACTTGGTTGGAGTGTTGTTCAATGGAACGATGAATTGGATATTTCTACTGAAGATCCATATTACGATGGTATTGATGTAACTGACGAATACGACGATATTGAGAACGTTATTATTGGTTACAAAATTAAACAAAAAAGATTAGAACTAAATTTATCTCAAGATGAACTTGCTAAAAAAGTAGGCATTGATCAATCTGATTTATCTAAAGTAGAAAAAGGAAATGCTAATCCATCCATTAAAATGATTTACAAAATTGTTTGTGGGCTTGACAGTAAGTTATCTATAAATATTGAGTAGGGAATTATAAAATCGTTTTATAAAAAAAAGATTTCTTTCTTTTATCTTTGCCTGTGGTTTACAAAACGTGTACCTAAAAAGCGCAAAAACAAATACCACAGTATATGATATTGACAAAAATAGGTACACAAACTATATTATTGATATGGAAAGAATCATTTACCACGGAAGTGAATTTATTATTGAAAAGCCAGAACATGGCAACGGCAATATTCATAACGATTATGGCCTTGGCTTTTATTGTTCTTCTAATAAAGAGCTTGCTAAAGAATGGGCCGCAAGAAGAAACGGATACGGCTTTATTAATAAATACATTATTAGAGATGATCGACTCAAAGTATTAGATCTAACAAAGCCTCCTTTCAATGATGTTTTATATTGGGTTGCTTTATTAATGCATAACCGCGAACTATCTAGTGACTTAAGGGATAATTTTCCAAGAGAATTGAAATACCTAGAAGATAAATATCTCTTAGATGTATCTTCTTTTGATGTTGTGATTGGATATCGCGCCGATGATAGTTATTTTCGCTTCCCTGGAGCATTTATTCGAAGTGAGATAACACTAGAATCATTAAACAAAATTTTCCAGGCTGGCGAACTGGGAAAACAATACGTTTTAATCTCATCTAGGGCTTTTGAATTGATTAGATTTATTGATTATCAAGAAGTAACTAGAGATTCTCAAGTAGATTACTACAAAAGAAAAAGTGGTGCGGACAAAGTGTTTCAAGATTTATTGAATTCAGATCGTTATTCTAAAGGAACAAGATTAAGAGATTTGGTGATTGATTATGAGTAATTTTAACACCCGTGAAGTCAAAGAGTTATTTGCTAGACTGTTTGTTCTTGGGATTTCAAATAAAATAAATTTTATTGCGTTTACAAAAGCAATAGAAAGAAGTGAATTTGTAAAAAAAATAGAGAACGGACAATATGACGAGTATTTCAATAAATCACTTACACAAATATTTTTTGATATCACAAATAGGAGAATAGATAACGATACCAGTTTTGGTGTATTTAATGATGCTTATTGGTGTGGTTATTCTTATTTTGAACTTCATCTAAAAACCAAACGATCATTCTCATTTATATTCTTAAAACTGCCTCTATCTAAAATGATGGAAGCTTATCCGGTTTATCATGAAATGGATGTATCTTCGTTAATTGACTATTTTTATAAACTTGATCAAGAAAAAACTATTTTGAAGTTATTGTGTATAGAGAATAAGTGTTCAATTCCAAAATTAAGTTCACAAACAGGAATAAGTGAAACAACACTTTCTAAATATAAAGCCAGCGATGAAGCGCTTAGTAAGGCGTCATTTCAAGCCATATATAAGATAGCAACATATTTCGATGCTCCTATCTCATTGTTTGCGTATTAAAAAATAAATAGTGGTATCATTTAAAGGATATGAAAAAAGAAATATTAATTGAAAGTAATAGAATCCTTATTAGGAAGATGGATACATCTATGTACGAAGATGTTCATCTTAATTCTTTGGATGAAGATAATCGTAGATTTGTTCCTGATGAAGTTTTTGAAAGTGTCGAAGAGGCGAAAGAGGTCGTTGATTTTATTATCACCGCTTATGAAAGTGAAGATGGACCATTTATCTACGCGATTATAAGAAAAGCTGATAAGGCAAATCTTGGCTATGTTCAACTCGTGAAGATAGATGATGGTTATGAGATCGGTTATCATATCGCGAAGATGTATACCAACCAAGGATATGCGAGTGAAGCGGTGAAATTATTCTTAACTTATCTAAAAGATAATACTGACTTAAAAAAAGTCTATGGCATTGCTCTAGCCTCAAACAAGGCAAGCCGTAGAGTTTTAGAAAAATGTGGATTCACCTTAATATATGAAGGGGTGGGAATATATCAAGGCAAGAAAAGAAAAATAATTAAAACCATCATAAATATTCGAAATTAAGACCAAAGGATTAATTTTGGTCTTTTTCTTATAATAAGTTAGCTATTCATGTTACAATACATAAGTGGTTTTTTGTTAATAGACAATATCTAGGAGATTTTTATGGAATACAATTTAGAGAATCAAACACTAACATTCTTCTTACAAGGAGAAATTAATTCTTATAACGCTGAAGATATAGAAAAAGATATAGAAAAAGTTTTAGCTAAAAAAGGCTTTAAAGCCGTTGTGCTAGATCTTAAAGATGTTTGCTATATCTCAAGTGCGGGATTAAGAATTATTGTCAAATTAAAACAACAATATCATGATACCTCTTTAGTTAATGTTAGTGATTCCGTCTACCATGTTTTAGAAATGGTGGGATTTGAAAATCTTGTTAAGATTACAAAGTTAAATAAATAGAGGGAGCATTATGAGATATTCATTAGAAAACAAAGTATTAACTATTTATCTACAAGGAGAGCTTAATTCCTATAGTGCTGAACCGATGGGGGAAGAAATTGATAAAATCGTCGCCTCTAATGAGTTTGATCATCTCATCTTAGATTTAGAATCACTTCGTTATATCTCCAGTGCGGGATTAAGAATTATCTTAAAATTAAGACAAACTTATCCAGATATCGAAGTCATCAACGCTTCTTTAGAAGTCTATGACGTTTTCCAAATGACTGGCTTTACCTCGATGATGAGTGTAAAGAAAGCTTTAAGAAAAGTTGATGTTTCTAAAGCGGAAGTAATTGGGGATGGCTTCTTCTCCACGGTTTACCGTTTAGATAAAGATACGATTGTTAAAGTATTTGAAAGAACGAGCGATGAAGAGCAGATTGAAAGAGAACTTCGTTTAGCAAAAGAAGCTTTTGTTTTAGGAGTTCCTACAGCGATATCTTATGATATCGTAAAAGCAGGAGATAAGTTAGGTGTTTGTTTTGAGATGCTTGACTGTATGTCTCTTAAGACCGCGATTTTGACTAACAAGGGTAGATGTAAAGAATATCTTGATAAATATGTGGCTTTATTAAAGAAGATTAACACTACAGAATGTTTTAATCCTTTAATTCCTGATATTAAGAAATACTATTTTGAAAAATTAGAAAAGATTAAACCTTATCTTGAAGATAAATATTATCAAAAGTTAAAGACACTTCTTACAAACTTAGAAGATAGAAAGACCTTTGTTCATGGGGATTGCCATTTTAAAAACATCATGGTGCAAAATGATGAACTGCTGTTAATTGATATGGATACTTTATCAGTGGGACATCCAATCTTTGAACTAGCAGCGATATACGCGCCTTACTGCGCTTTTAATGAAGATGACCCTGGCAATAGTGAAAGATTCTTTGGTATCTCTAGCGAAGATGCAAAGAAACTTTATGAGACAGTAATGAATACTTTAATAATGATGACAAAGTCATCAAAGATAAGATTAAAATCGTTGCTTATCTTCATATGGTGTGGTGGAATCGCACGAATGAGCCAGATAACAACAAACGTTTAGAAGGGTGCAGAGGTCGTTTATATAAATTGTTAGATCAATATGATGACCTCAATGTTGGTATCTAATATGAAAAGAATTGAAGACGAATTTATTCTTGATGCTTATACCAAAAACGAAGTCAGTGCGAATCGCCACATGTCTTTCGCTCTTTTGTTTATGGCGGTCCTATTAATGTTAGGATGGCTAGGATATTTAACTAAATTATTCTCGGTCAGTGAAGATACATACCATATGACTTGTATTGTTTTACCAATTGTCGCGGTGTTTTTATGTTCACCGATGTTATTTACTAGGAGCAATCTATTAACTAACAAATATTATAAGTACTACGTTTTGTTTCTGTTTATCGCTGCCATCTCAATATTGAATGTGGTGATGCCTAAACATGCGGTACTTGGATGGGCGGTTTGTATTGTGGTTACCGCGCATTATTATAACCCTACAGTGTGTCGTATCATTTTCGTTACAGTGATCATTATGATGCTAATTTGCTTGATTTTAGGCACTTTTTACGGGGAATTTGATGGAAATTTATTATCTGGAGAGTTAGATGAAGAGAACCAAACAATCTTTAGTTTTATCTTACCTGATGTCTATCCAGATACTGCTTCTGGTAGACTAGACTACATTAAAGCTTTACATGAAGCTGGGGAGAACCGCTTCTACAAGATACTCACTAATTACTATTTAGGTAGAGTCTTATTCATCACTCTTATTTATATCGTTACCATCTTCTTAAATAAACGTACTTTCAATTTACTTAATTCTCAGATTAAAGAAAGAAGTGAAAACGAAAAGAACAAGACCGAATTAGAAGTTGCTAAAGATATCCAAATTAATACTCTGCCCGCTGAGAAAGTCATTGAGGATGGTGTAGAGATTATTGCCGAACTAAAAGCGGCGAAAGAAGTTGGAGGAGACCTTTACGATTATCTTGATATTGATGAACACCATGTTGCTGTATTAATCGGAGATGTCTCTGGTAAAGGAGTTCCGGCGGCGATGTTTATGATGAAGACCATTACTACCTTTAGAGACTTCGCCACTAAAGATAAAACTCCTACGGAGATTTTGAAACAAATTAATACCTCTATTAGTCAAGGTAATAAGGCTAGTATGTTCGTTACTTGCTTCCTTGCAATATTAGATAAAAGAAATGGTAAAGTTGTCTACGCGAACGCAGGACACAATCCTCCAATAATTGGCTCAAATAAAAATTATCGTTATTTAAGTTGTAAACCTGGTTTTTTACTTGGCTGCTTTAAAGATATATCTATTCAGGATGAGGAATTAACTTTAAAGCCAGGTGAGAGTTTGAACTTATATACTGATGGTATTACTGAGGCGAGAAATAAGGACGGAGAATTCTTTGGTGAAGAAAGATTAATTAATACTTTTAACAAGAGGGATTTCACCTGTGTTATTGAGCTTCATCACTCAGTTAAAGATGAGGTTGCCTCTTTTGTTAAAGACGCTCCGCAAAACGATGACATCACTTTCTTAACACTAAAATATCAAGGAGATAAATATACTTATGAAGAGCAATTTTTCTCCGCGAAAAAGGAAAATGTCTTGCAAATGCTTGATTTTATTAAAGAATTTAGCGATAAATATCATATTCCTGAAGACTTTAAAAATAACTTAGTAGTGGTGGGAGATGAGATCTTCTCTAACATCATCAACTACGGTTATGAGAATAACGGAGGAGAGATATTCGTGAGAGTCTTAATCAATATGACTCAAAAAGAATTCGTTCTTACCATTATCGATAGAGCAAGAGCATTCAACCAATTAGATGTGAATAAACCAATGGTGGGAAGCGATATTAAGAATCAAAAAGTAGGGGGCTTAGGTATTCTGATTGTGAAGAAGATTATGACCGCTTACGATTATGAACGACTAAACAATAAGAACATCTTGGTCTTAAAGAAAAGATTTGATTCGTAAATATAAATGAAGGCGACAATTCATTCTAGTTGTCGTTTTCTTTTAGACTCTATTCAGTTTTAATTCTAGTTATTGTTAATAAACATCGATAAAATAGTTTTTAGGAGGGATTTAATATGAAATTTCCTATTATCTTAGCCTTAAGTGTATTTACTGTAATTGGTTGTAGTTCTTCAAAAAGTAACAACAACAATAATAATCCAACCCCTGTTGTTCCCACTCCTAGCACGGATAAACAGAGCGCTCAAATTAGTAAAAGTAAATATGATGAGATGATTAATAAGGACAACGTCTTATTACATTCAAACTATACTTTCACTTTATATAACGCTGGTGCTTTATATATGATTACCGATCTAGATAACGGAAAGGTTCATAACCGTATTCCTGCAAACGGTTTTGAACGTTATTTTAAGATTATTAATTATGGAGAAGAATCTGATTTATATATTTATTCCGCATTTAAAGAATTAGAAGACACAAGGACTGTTAGTAAGTCATATTTATATTCTTATTTCTTCTATGGTTTTGAATGGTTATTTGATATCTCTTATGAGACATGGACATTTAATGAAACCTCATTAACATATACATGTCAAAATGTTACTGTTGGCTATCAGACTATTACTTCTGGCTCATTAAAGGTGGAAAACAATCTTCCTAGTGAAATGAATCTAACTTTCTCTGATGGTGGGGGAATGTATAAATTTACATTCACTAATCACGGATTTGTAAATATTGATTTATAAATAGGAAAAGCCTCTTACCGATTATCATTGAGTAAGGGGCTTTCTTTATTAAGCAATTGTTTCTAATTTTATTAAATTAGTGGATGAGACTTTGCTACCAGCGCTTCCTCCTGTGAGGACTACCATATCTCCTTTAGATAATTCAAAGGTGTTTTTAGCCAAATTGAGCGCGTTATTAAACATTGGAGTGGTGTGTTCAAATCTTCCTGTGATCGCCGGCATAACACCCCAAGAAAGGGCTAATTTATACCAAATCTTTTCGCTAGTAGTGACCCCTAATATATCAGTGGGGGCTCTAAAGCGGGCCACCATACGAACAGTAATACCGGATAAAGATGAGACCACAATAGCTTTAGCTTTGACGTCCATGGCCATTTCGCATGTCGCGTGAGAAACAGCGTCTACTGAATTTCTTATTTCAAAATTAGTCTCTTTAAATTGTCTTTCATAGTTAATATTCTTTTCTGTATATTCGGCGATTTTAGCCATATTCATTGTGGCCTCGACTGGATATTTACCAGAGGCGGATTCTCCAGATAGCATAATCGCGCTTGTTCCATCATATACCGCATTAGCGACGTCACTAATTTCCGCGCGGGTTGGACGAGGATTAACTATCATCGACTCTAACATTTCAGTGGCGGTGATAACGATTTTACCTAACAAGCGACATTTCTTAATTAATGTTTTTTGTATACAAGGTACTTCAATAAATGGGACTTCAACACCCAAATCACCACGAGCCACCATGATGCCATCAGCGATCTCGCATATCTCCATGATATTATCAACGCCATAACGGTTTTCTATCTTGGCGATGATATCGATATTTTGACCTCCATGTTCATCGAGGAAGTTTCTCATATCTAACATATCTTGTTTACAAGAAACAAAGCTGGCGGCGACAAAGTCAACATCGTTTTCTATACCGAATAATAAGTCACTCTTATCAGCGTCAGAGAGGAAGACTTGTTTTAAGTGTTTATTAGGGAAGGACATGGATTTACGATTAGAGATTTTACCTCCATTTATTACCTTAGTAATAATATTATGTCCTTCTACTTTAGTGACTTCAAAAACCACTAAGCCATTATTCACCAAGATTTTATCTTTAACATCAATCTCTTCATATAGATGTTTATAACTAACAGAGACAATGTTTTGGTTACCCAATACATCATCAGTTGTGAAGGTGAAGGTATCACCCACACTTAAGGTAATCTCATTATTTTCAAATAATCCTAAACGATATTCAGGACCCTTAGTGTCTAACATAATCGCGATAGGTAGATTAAGTTCTTCGCGAACTTTTTTAATCATATCCATTCTCTTTTTATGCTCTTCATGGGTTCCATGAGAGAAATTACAACGGGCGACATTCATGCCAGCTTTGGCCATCATGATTAAAGTTTCTTCTTGGTCACTTGCAGGACCAATCGTACAAATGATTTTTGTTTTACGCATAATATGAGATTCCTTCTTAATTACATTGTACTATTGATAATCAATATTGATAATTTTTTTCTTTGTTTTTATGATTGTTTTAATATGAAAAAGTATTGTTTATCTTTCCTTAAAGGTATCCTCGCTGGATTAGCCATAGGAGTAGGGGGATTTTTATTTATCTTATTCTCTTTTCTTATTGAAGGAGAGCTAGGCAAGATACTTGGCTCTATTGCTTTCTCTGTTGGTTTATTTTTAGTTTGTACTTTTTATTTACATCTATATACTGGCAAGATTGGTTTAATCTATGAAAAGAAACAAGATAAAGATTTCTATATATCTTTACCAATCATGATTATCGCTAACGCCTTGGGGGCGTTCTCTCTTGGATATCTATGTTACTTTATCTTTAAAGATATGGCGATATATGAGATTTCGAAGAATGTGGCTAATGTGAGACTAGTATTTTCTTCATTTAATGATTATTTATCATGTATGGTGAAGTCTTTCTTATGTGGCTTATGTGTTTATCTAGCAGTGAAGCTATTTGCCTTATATAGATTAAAACCTTTAGGTATCTTCTTCTTGGTGTTCTTTGTCTTTGTCTTCGTTTATAGTGGCTTCCAGCACTGTATTGCCAATATGTTTTATTTTGGCTTCGCTAATACGATAAAGCTAGAGACATTCATTAACTTAATAATCTGTATAGCGTTTAATTCCTTTGGCCCTATCGTCGGTGTATTAATGTTTAAAGCATTTGATAAATCTTCAATGCCTACGAAATAGGTGTCTTAACTGAAATAATTTTAAAAAAATACAAAAAAATGCAGATAAACCCATTAATCCGTGATAATAGGCCTCTTGCGCCATTAAGTATAAAATCGACAAAAAGCTCAGTACTGATTAAAATATCAATTTTATAAATTACCAAAGGCTATACATATTCGATTTTTACTTGAGCATTACATGTTTCGTTATAAAATGTTACAAACTTGTGATTTCTTTTGTTACATTTTTGGGATTTAGTATTTGTTTTAATAAATTAAAGAGCGCTTTTGAATTCCTAAGATTTTATCTTTTGTTTATATATTTTTTAATGCTAAGATTTTTATTAGTAGGACATTTATTTCATAAATAAAATAGCAGTTCTATTTTTCAGCGAGTGAATTCCCTTTCTCGGTTATTTAAAATATTCGCTGAATCAGTGAGTATGTTTACGAAGGAGGTATCCGCATATGACACTCGGAGCCAAAATTAAGAAGTTAAGAACAGAAAAGGGATTAACACAAAAAGACTTAGCGGATCAAATATTCGTTACTTTCCAAACTGTTAGTAAGTGGGAGAAGGATGAAAACGAACCAGACGTCGCCACATTAAGAGAATTAGCTAAATTATTTGATTGTTCTATGGATTATCTTTTAAGTGAAGATGATGGTAATAAAGAAGAAGTAGTGAATGAAGAACCAATGGTCACTAAGACTATCATCATTCACCAAAAAGAATTACACGTATGTAGAAGATGTAATAAAGATATTCCCGAGAACGAATTACATGTGGAGCCTATGTATACAACTTCACGTCACGGTCGTTCCTCATCTACTTCTTATGTAGGAGATGGCTATTACCATAAAGCTTGCTTTGAAGCTCAACAAAAAGAGATTAAAGAACAAAAAGAACGTATAAGAGCTCAAAAGGCTAAAAGAGCGAAAAAACTATCATTTGGTTGGGGGATCGCGGGGGCAATTGCTGGACTTGCTATTTCTTTACCTATCTTTTTAGGGGCAACTACATTAAATCCTGGTATATCAGTCTTATTAAGTATATTAATCGCCTATGGCTTATTCGCGGGACTATATTGCTTTGTTTCTGGCTCATATATTGCCGATATTGTTTCATGGGCCTTAGGCTTAACTATTAGATTCCCAGGACTTATCTTTACTTGGGACCTCGAAGGCTTTAAATGGCTTATCCTTATGAAACTATTATTTGTAGCCCTTAGTTTCTTATTTGGTTTAGCCACTGTTGGCTTAGCTATAGCTTTAGGTGCGGCATTTGGTAGCTTTTCATTCCCATTTGTTTTGATTCATAATATACATACAAATTACGATGATGCGATCACAGATTAAGGAGATTAAATTATGAAAAAGAAGAGTTTAGTTTTTCTATCGCTTTTTTTTATGGCTTTTGGCCTTACGTCTTGTTCAGACGGGAAGACACCTTACATTGGTGAAAATGGTAACTGGTGGATTGATAATACTGATTTAGGAGTTCCTGCCCAAGGACCAACTGGAGAAGATGGTGCATCTATAACTGTTGTGTCCGTTAAAAAGACCTCATCTAGTGGTCTAGTTGATACTTACACAATTACATTTTCCGATGGAACAAGCACCACATTTACTGTCACTAATGGTGAAGCGAATAGTATTGTTGACATCAAATTAACTAGCTCCTCTGGGAATATTGATACATATACCATTTATTTCAGCAACGGATCCACAAAAACATTTACTGTTACCAATGGTAACGATGGCAAAAATGGTAAAGATGGAAAAGATTTAACTATCACTTCTATTGAGCTTAAATCTTCAGAAGGATTGATTGATACATATGTTATTACTTATTCTGATGGCTCAAAATTTGAATTTGTTGTTTCTAATGGAGCGGATGGATTAACTCCTTATATAGGTGAAAATGGTAACTGGTGGATTGGTGATACTGATACAGGTGTTGTCGCCGATTATGAGAAAGCACAAAATGTGCCTCTAACTGATTTGTCGGATGGATTAACTTATGAAGCTGTTACAATTAATGGAAAAAGCGGCTTTGTAGTATCTAGTTGGGATGACGATTTATTCTATGCGGTTCACAAGAGAGAACCCGTTAATGAACATTTAGTCATACCAAATTACGTTGGTAGTGTCCCTGTCATCGGGGTTAAATGCATTTTTACTGATGATTGCGCGAGCAAAATCACCTTATCTCGTAATACTACTTACCTTTGGGAAGGTGCGTTTAAAGAGAACGAAGCCTTGACAAACATTGATTTTAATGGCTGTTCCTTAACAACTATTCCAGAAAGTGCTTTTGAAGACACCAGTTTAGTTTCAATTGAATTACCAAGTTCGGTGACAAGAGTTGAAGATAGGGCGTTTGATGGCGTGCCTTTAAGAGATGCGAATATTGATTCATTATCTTATATTGGAAAGAGCGCTTTTGAATGTTTATATAAACCTTACGTTTATCTTTCTCGTAATGTTGAATATGTAGGATCAGGAGCATTTTACTCTACAAGAGTGTATATAGAACATGAATCTATTCCATCTAACTGGGGCGAGCAGATTACAAGTTCATCTTTATCTAACGGAATAGTTAATACAAACTGTAAAAAGTCGAGTGAGTATATTTATTCTATAAATGACGGGCAGGCCACTGTTTATCAGTATCTTGGCGCAAATCGTACCTTATCCTTACCGAATAAAATAAATGGATATCCATTAAAGACAATTGGATACGGATTTGGCTCAGTTTCTTGTGAATATGAAAGAGAATGGCTTGATAGATATAATTCAACAGGAGAAATAAAATCAATAATTGATTTAGATGAAGTCCTTATTCCTGAAGGTGTTACCAAAATTGAAGATTATGCCTTTTATGGAACTGGAACGTTCGTTAAAGTTCCAGCATCGATAGAAACGGTATCATCAACGTTTATTTCTACTTTCCGTTACGATGACATTTTGGAATGTGATGAATTAGATGTTGAATGTGGGACCAATTATTTGGCGTTTAGAGGGTCGAATATGCCAACCGTTCTCGATAATGGTCATCCTGACTCCACATACACAAAAGAGTATATTGTGTCAGGTGAATTTAGAGTTATATTCGATGCTGATTTTTCTAAAATTGTTAGTAGTGGCAACGGGTTTTATTTTAAAAATAACTCTAGTTCTTATTCCTTGATTGCTTATATGGGTTTAAGAACAAAAGATTTGGTCATACCATCAACTTTCTCTAACAAAAAAGTTACTACCATCGAAAGGTTTGCAATTCCTTTTGATGAATCTATTGAAACTATTGTTGTTCAAGATGGTGTTGAAACAATTAGGAATTATGGCATCATTGGACCAGATTATGTGCGTTTTATTATGATTCCTGATTCTATTTCTATTATTAACAACCATGGTGTTTGTGTAGAAGATTATAATACTAATATTTTTGTTGAAGCAGATTCAAAACCAATGGATTGGGATTCTAATTGGACTAATTATAGTGATAATGCATGTTATGGTGTTGATGGATATAATGATTTCTTTGCCTATTCTATTAACGGCAATAAAGTTGAATTAATCAAATACATTGCCACATCATTGAATGTTTATATTCCAAAAACAATTAGTGGAAAATCAGTTACATCTATTAGAAAAGGTTTTGTTGTTTCTACTAGAGGTTTAGATATCTATATACCTTCTAACGTTACTAACATTGAATATGGAGCCTTCCAAACTGAGTATGGTCGCCAGTATCACTTTTATTGTGAAGTAGATTCAAAACCAGACACTTGGGATTCTAACTTTGTTATCGGTAGTGGTAGTAAACAATATTATTGGAATCAAAGTGAATTATTTGATTACAAATATAACGATGAATACGCTTATAGAATCATAGATTCTACTGTTGAATTGTGTGCCTTTGCAGGTAATCAAAGAACTATACGTGTTCCAAGAACAATAGAAGGTAAAAACGTTGATACGATTATTGAATATTGTTTTGTAATTACTAGACATACAATATGCTATATTCCAAAAGAAATGTTATTTATTGAGAATTATGGTTTTGCTCGTTCTAGCGGAAGTTGCGATTTCTATTGCGAAGCCGAATCAAAGCCAGAGAATTGGCAAAACAATTGGAAAGATAATAATCTCAGTGGCTCTATCTATTACAATCAAGAGTTAGATTATTAATTTAGAAAGCTATATCGAAACGGCTAATTTGTGTAGTTTCATTAGTTTATTAAAAAGACCTCGATAATGGATTAACACTCCCATTGTGGAGGTCTTTTTATTTATAACTTGTTATAAGTATTATTCTTATATATCCTTTTTGTGTGAGGTTTTAATTGTTATGAAAAAAATGAGATTATTATTAATTGTTATTCCTCTTATGAGTGCATTAAGTGGATGTGGTGAGAAGAAGTATTTTAAATTATGGAATGAATGTGATTCTTTGAGTGTTTTAAAAGAATTTGTTAAGGATGTCACTGATAAGGATTCTAAGAACTATATTCCTATTGAAGATAGAACTAATGTTGCAACAGACAATAACAACACAGGTC
>CAMYVX010000024.1 GCA_947302535.1 uncultured Caryophanales bacterium | reverse complement strand
GATTAAATCTGTTGGTTATGATGTTCCTAGTGATTATTTATCGATATTCTTCTTTGAAGGATTATATGGTTCGTGCCTATATTACGCTGAACAACTAAAAAACAACAGGGACAAGAAAAAAGTAAAAGAGGATATCAAAAAGCTTTGCCGTTTTTGGGCTAAGCTTATAATGTCCGCCACAAAGGAAAACTAGGTTGCAATCATAAGTAAGTATGCCTATTGCCTCCCAAAATATTTTGAACGCAATTGAAACATATTCATTTACCAAGTAATTTCTTTTACTGCCGCGCTTTATTATTGTCGTCAGCAAAAAAGCGAAAATTTGTATCAATAAGCGTGCATCATAGGTACTTCAAGTCCTGTCAACAATCTAAAAATCTGCATCAAGGGTGTAGCAATTGAAGGTTTTGATACATATTCTATAGTTTCTTGCTAATCCACCACTAGCTTTGGAAACTATCGAAAAACATTAAAAATGGGTAAAAAATGTAAGAAAAAAAGACCTGATAACAAGTATCAAGTCTGTTCATATCGTTTGGTTGCGGAGGGAGGATTTGAACACTCCGACTTTCAGGTTATGAGCCTGATGAGCTACCACTGCTCTACTCCGCGATGTCGGCAGTTTGACCTGCCAGTTATTAGTTACTTGCGGTTTTTACGACGCGCGTTTTCACTCTTAACTTTTCTTTTTAAAGATTTCTTAAGAAAGAATTCTCTTTTGCGAGCTTCTTGGATGGTACCCGCTTTGTTCACTTGACGTTTGAATCTGCGAAGAGCATCATCTAATGTTTCGTTTTCACGAACACTTGTCTTTGGCATTACGTTCACCTCCTTGTTGCTTACGCGACATAAATTAAAACATTTTTTATAAATAAATGCAAGTACAAAAAAGAAGGCTCTTTAAGCCTTCCTTTATTGTTGCTTTATTTTTCTTGTGCTTTTTCAAGCATCTCTATACATGCTTTATTGTGAATAATAATTTCATTACATACGATTAAGCAAATAATAGAGAGCAAGGCACCCATAGAAACATCGCTTAAGAAGTGCGCTCCAAGAAGGATTCTAGAGAAGCATACGAGTAACGTCCATACAACACCCACATACATAAGAGGAATCTGATAACGTCCAACCTTCTTTCCAAAGAAAGGAAGATAGCACGCCACGAACAAGAAGACAAATGTTCCACCCGCATGTCCGCTTGGGAAGGACTTAAATTCTTCTTTAGTTAAAGCAGCGTATTTCCCTAATAAGGTCTTGTAGTTATGACATGGTTCCCACCAATTATGGTAAAACATATCATCGTATAAAACGATAGAGCGATAACGTGGTCTATGGAAAATAATCTTAAGTAAGGTAACACCTGGAACAAGAGCAACAGCCATACCAAGAATAAGAATGAAATAAAGAATCCATAATCTTGGTTCATCAACTTTCTTATTTAAGAAATAGCCTAAATAATATAGGCCACACATAATAGGTGCGTTAATAACAAATCCGAGCCAATATAAATTGGAAATATCAAATCCATTAACGGAGAACCATTCTCTTCCAGAGAAATATAGTCCAGCAATATAGGCTAATACGCTTAAAGTGATTAAACAGATTTTAAACCACTTTTTCTCATCTTGTTTTAAAGCGCAGAATAACAATCCGCCACCCATAAAAGCAAACATTCCATATCCAGGAATTGTTCCTAAAGCAGATATCCATAAACCAAATCCGTTTTTAGAAGAAAAGATAGATTCGCTTAATTGAAGATCAAACAAAGATCCAAGGAAAAGAAGGATGAGAAACAACGCTAAAAAGATGTATAAATGTAATCTTAACTTTTTCATAATTTTAATTGATTTTAGATAATTTTAGTGCCGTTTGAGGTACCAATACGATTCGCACCAGCCTCGACCATAGCTAATAAATCTTCATGGGTTCTAACACCACCACTAGCTTTAACACCCATATCTGGACCAACGGTTTTTCTCATTAAAGCAACATCATGAGCAGTTGCTCCACCAGTTGAGAAGCCAGTAGATGTTTTCACAAAATCAGCACCAGCTCTCTTACTTGCTAAACAAGCTCTCACTTTTTCATCATCACTTAATAAGCATGTTTCGATAATAACCTTCAGAACTTTACTACCAGCAACTTGTTTAAGAAGTCTAATTTCTTCTTCAACATAATCATCATGTCCGGCTTTTAACATACCAACATTGATGACCATATCAATTTCATCAGCCCCTTCTTTAATGGCTAATTCTGCCTCTTCAACTTTTGTCTTAGTTAAATTCATTCCAAGAGGGAAACCAATAACTGTGCAAACTTTGACATCGCTTCCTTTTAAAATAGAAGCAGCAAGTGGCACATAAGCAGGATTAACGCAAACTGACATAAAATCAAATTGTTTAGCTTCTTCACAAAGCTTAGTAATTTGTTCAGGAGTGGCATCCTGTTTTAATAAAGTGTGATCAATAAGTTTATTGTATTTCATAAATCTTCTCCTGCTACAAGTATAACAAATAAGACTTGTATTTATAATAAGAAAAAATCACGACTAGCGTGATTATTTTTCTTCTTTAGCTTTTCTAGTAGATTTTTTACCAGTCGCAGCCTCTTTTTTACGTTGTTCTTCTTTGACTAATTTGCCATCGAGATAAACAACTTTTCCACCATAGTATCCACATTTTGGGCAAACATGATGGGATTTAATCATCGCACCACAATTTGGGCAAGTGGTTAAACCAGTAACATTTAATTTGAAGTGTGTTCTTCTTAATCTTTTTCTTGTTTTACTAATACGTCTTTGTGGGACAGCCATATACTTTTCCTCCTATCAGCGTCATTTATTATAAATAAGAGAGTAAGAATAAGTCAATCCAATTTTTGACAAGTTATAGGAAAATACGTTTTATTAAGATACAATCATATTTTTCTCTATTTTGATATCAATATAACTACCAACTTTTTCTTCTTTAGAAGAAATTAACAGTTGAATATAGTTAGATGTTCTAGCAATAAAACCGTTTTTAACTTCTTTTTCTATTAATGCGGTAACAGTTTTACCAATAAATGAATTAGTGTATTTCTCCCACGACTCTTTAGATAAGGCTAATAAAGCGGCAACGCGCTTCTTTTTTATATCACTACTTACTTGTCCTTTCATAAGATAGGCGCCAGTTCCTTTTCTAGCGGAAAACGGAAAGACATGTAATTGGTGAAAGCCACATTCTTTAATAAAGTTATATGTCTCCATAAAGTCATCATCGCTCTCTAAAGGGAATCCTACGATAACATCAGTAGTTAAAGCAATATCTTTAACTTCTTCTTTAACTCTATTTATCTTCGCTAAGAACTCTTCTTTTGAATATTTCCTATTCATTAGTTTAAGCAATTTCTTAGATCCGGATTGAAGTGGGATATGTAGATGATGAGCTAAGGATGGGTATTTTTTAAATAGAGCAATAAAATGTTCATCAATTTGGCTAGCCTCAATGGAAGATATTCTTAAACTTTTTAATCCATCTAATTTCAATATTTCCTCCACTAATGTTGAAAAATTGATATTTCCTAAATCTTGACCATACCCACCAACGTCAATGCCAGTAAGGATAATCTCGGAATAGCCCAGATGAATAAGATGACAGGCCTCTTTTAAAACATCCTCAGGCTTTCTTGAACGTAAACGACCACGACGGTAAGGAATTAAACAATATGTGCAAAAGTTATCACACCCATCTTCAATCTTTAAGTAAGCGCGTGTATTCTCAGAATAAGATGTTTCACCGAATTCGTCGTACTCCATCTTACGAATATCTTCATCAACTAGAACAATTCTTTCTTTATTTTTGAGATACCGCTCAATTAAATCAGGAACGAGACTCTTATTTGACGTACCCACTATAATATGAGGGTTAATATCATCTTGAATATACTTGTAATTACCTTGAGAATAGCAACCCATAACCACCATAATAGCGTGTGGATACAGATTCATAAATTTTCTAATGTGCTGCCTTGACTTTTGATCAGCTGTAGCGGTCACTGAGCAAGTGTTAATTATAAAAATATCAGGGTTATCATCATCACAAAGTTGATACCCCTTTTTGATCAATAAAGAAGCAAGGGCGCTACATTCATAAGAATTGACTTTGCACCCAAGAGAAAATGTTTTAAATGTCATGTTTACGATTCCAGTTTTTGGCAATCAAATAGACCATTTTTTCGGAAATAAAGCCGTTTTGATTGAGTTTTTTTATGAATTCGTCCCTATCATTTGCAAAATATGCATCGATTACAGGTTTAATTCTCTCAATCATATTTGTGGTATCAAACTCTTCTAAAAATTCATCAAACAAATATATCTTATTATCAAGTCGACCTTGGTTATTAACTATATAAATGCACTTAAAATCATAGTGATAATAGGCAATTTCTCTTCCATTGGTGCTTATCTTAACTAACTTAGTAAACACTGAATCAAAAATATCCGCTCCATAGGTATCAAAAGCATCAATAATAGAGGATGAGTAGTTCTTTTCTAAAACATTAAATGGGAATTTATTAAACTCTTCTGGAGAGGTTAAATACATCAGGTTAATCGCCCTAGAAAAGAAAGTGACATAAATTCTATCTTTGCCAGCGGAATAACAAGGTAGCTTATCGATCCTCTCTTTAAAATCAACACGGAACTTAGTAATTTGATCTTTCGCTAGTAATGGAGATAGTTCCTTAATCGCTTTTTCAATTTCTTTTTTATTAAAAAGACTACGAATAATAATGTTAGCTCTAATCATTAAAAAATCAGAAGCATCCGCATCATATAGATAAGCAAATTGTTCAACGCTAGCCAAAGCATCCCGGTGTTTCATAAAAAACGCCATCTCTTCGCTTGTTTTATAGACTGAAGAGAAACGAGAATATTGTTCTAATAAATCAAAAGTGTTTTTCATAATCTTTCTAATAAATATCCTAATACACTTAGTACATAGATAGCACTAGTTTCGCATCGTAAGATTCTTTTTCCTAGTGAAATAGATTCTACTCCTAAACTATTTAAATACTTAATTTCTTCTTCTTCGTATCCACCTTCTGGACCAACAAAAACAGAGATAGATTTGTACTTATTAATACCATTAAATGTCTTATCGGTTCTTCCTGCTTCTTTTTCATAAGCTACATAAGACTTTTCTCCTAATAAGGATGAAGGAATTTTATCTAATTCATAGACTCCTTCAATAGAAGGAATAAAAAGACGGTGTGATTGAATCGCGGCTTCTTTAGCGATTTTGTTATATCTATCCATCTTCTTTTTCATATCTTCGTTTTTAATCTTCATGACACTTCTAGAAGTAGATAAAAGTACGACTTTTTTTACACCTAACTCCACAGCCTTTTGGATAACAAATTCATTCTTATCTCCTTTAGAAAGAGAAAAAAACAAAGTAATATCAACTGGTAGTTCACTATCATTATCGAGTTTAAAAACAATATCAATCTTTAAAGGTGATAAAGAAGAAACAACACATTCATATAAAGTTCCATCAATAACAACTTCAATATGTTCGTCCTTTTTCGTTCTTAAAACATAAAGATGATTGATATCTTCATTGCTTAATGTCACTTCATGATTAACGAAGGAAGCAAAATATCTTTGCATTAACTAAGATATACTCCTTCTTTATCCTTAACACTTGGTAAAAAGAAATAAACTAAACCAATGATAATGTTAATAAGATAGCTCACTCCTAGAGCAATCAAAAAAGAAAAGACCGCAAAAAGAGGAATGGCGAAAGTTAATATAAGCGTCATAGCCGCTATTAAAGCTAAGTTAATGGCTATAGACCAATAAGCCTTTTTCTCGTCTTTTAAGTAAAAGAATGGAGCGCCAGAAAATCCCACTAAGCAGAACAATAAAAGCAGTGTTTTCTTCTTTCTAGGAGAAGATTGTTTTTTCACTTCAGTTTCATTTTGAATACTCGTTGTAATATCTAAAGTATCGCTATCCGCGCCATCAAGAGGTTCTTTGACTCCACAAATAGGGCAAATATCTTTATCGAACTTACTAATACGAGAATGACAATTCTTACAAAACGGCATTTTTGCTCCTCACTAGAAAAGAGTTTATCATAAAACTTTTATTTAGTATTGATATTTTTAAAAAATATAATCGTTTACTTTTCTTTCTCTTTATAAGACAATTAACTTAAAGTTAGGAGTTATTTATGAACGTATATGATTTTACTGTCAAAGACCAGGCTGGTAATGACATTAGTTTAAAACAATATGAAGGAAAAGTTCTTCTCATTGTCAATACCGCCACTAAATGTGGATTCACACCTCAATATGAAGAATTAGAATCTTTATTTGAGAAGTATCAAGATCAAGGTTTTATCGTATTAGATTTCCCTTGTAACCAATTCTTCCATCAAGCCCCTGGAAGCGATGAAGAAATTAATCAATTCTGTGCTATGAAATTTAATACCAAATTCCCTAGATTCAAAAAGATTGATGTTAATGGGAAAAATGCTGATCCATTATTTGTCTATTTAGAAAGCCAAAATGAAAAGGGGAAAGTCATTCGTGTAAAATGGAATTTTACTAAATTCCTTATTGCGCGTGATGGTACCTTCCTTAAGCGCTTTGGACCAACGGAAAAGCCATCTTCATTTGAAGATGACATCATCAACGCTCTCAAATGAAAACACGTGAACAAAAAATCATAAGAACAAGTATTATCGGTATTATCGGTAATATCCTTTTAGTTATCGGAAAAGGGATTGTTGGCTTAATTGCACATTCGGTCTCTATTATTTCTGATGCAATAAATAACTTAACTGATGCCTTATCAAGTCTAATTACCCTTATTGGAACAAAACTATCCACCAAGAAACCAGATAGCAAACATCCATTTGGTCACGGAAGAGTTGAGTACATTACAAGCGCTGTTATTGGTTTATTAATTCTTTTCGCTGGCTTTAGTGCCATCTTCCAATCTATACAATCGATCATATCAGGAGAAAAAGCCACTTATAGCTTAGCCTCCGTTATTGTTATTTCCATTGCTATCCTTGGAAAATTAGCTTTAGGTTTATACTTCCGCCACATGGGAAAAGTAACTAATTCAGAGAATCTAAAAGCTTCTAGCATTGATGCTTTATTTGATGTACTACTTTCTGTTTCTACTTTAGTAGGAATTATCTTTGCCATGACTTTACAAATCAATATTGAAGGTTGGCTTGGTATTCTTATTGGTGGCTTTATCTTAAAAAGTGGTTTTGAAGTCTTATTTAAAGCTATTTCCGTTTTAGTCGGAGAGAAAAACGATAAAGAACTAGTTCTAGGAATTAAAAAGATTGTCACCACTCATAAAGAAGTTAAAGGGGCGTATGACTTAATCATCAACAATTATGGAGTTAATCGTAGTTTTGCTTCTATTCATATTGAAGTTGATGATGATTTACCTGCAAAAAGAATCCATCAAATATCTAGAGAAATTTCCGAAGAAGTTTATTACAAATATAACGTCATTCTAACTGTGGGTGTATACGCTCAAAATGAAGGCAATGAAGAGGTTAAACAAATCAAAAAAGATGTTTATAGCATGGTAAAAGCCATTAAAGAAATAACTCAGATCCATGGTTTCTATGTTAACGAAGATAAGAAACAAGTCTATTTTGATATCCTCTTTGACTTTAAATGTGATAAACAAAAAGAGATTGTTGATAAATTACAAAATGATCTCCATGAATTACATCACGATTATATTTTCTTAATCGTCGTGGATATGAATTTTACTGATTAAAAATCTTAATTTACAAGGAAAACGTCCCAAATGAGGGCGTTTTTTTAATTTTCTTCAATTTCTCCAGCTTTTTTCAAAGCCCATTTAGAAATCATTGGGCCAATTAATTCATAGACTAATGTTGAAGTTAAGATGATAGCAAGTATTAAAGCTCCTGCTTCTTTCGTAGCCTCATTTTCACTAAATAATGTCGAGGCTGTTGTGGCTAAACCAATCGCGACACCAGCTTGAGGAATTAATGTAAATCCAAGCCACTTTCGAATCTTATCGTCACTCTTTGATAGAGTGGCCCCTGTAAACGCTCCGCTCCATTTTCCAAGCACTCTAAAGATAATATAGGTTAAGGCAATGAGTAAGACAATGAAGCCTGTATTACTAACAAATATACTTAAATCTAATGAGGCTCCAGAAAGAACAAAGAACATCATATAGATTGGAGAAGTAAATCTTTCAACAACATCAAGAGTCGGGCCGCTTTGCTTAGAGAAGTTAGAATAAATCGCCCCAATCATCATACACATCAACAAGGAAGACAATTCAAATCCACCTAATTGTTTATTCTTGAAAAGATAATAAATACCAACAGAAGCAAATATAGCAAATATACAAATAACTAAACGATTATTTCTTGATTTAAAGAAACGGTTCATAAAGCTAATCAAGAAGCCAAGAATCGCCCCAATAGCTAAAGAAAGAACAATCTCTATGAGAGGTTTAAAGACCATCTTGTATAGATCAAATCCGCCACCTCCAGATACTGAGGTCGCAATTTGAAATAAGATAGCAAATAAAATAAGTGCACTCGCATCATCTAAAGCCACAACTGGAAGAAGTGTATCCACTAATTCTCCTCTAGCTTTATATTGTTTAATAACCATTAATGTAGCGGCAGGTGCTGTTGCCGCGGCAATCGCCCCTAAAGTTAAAGCCATTTCTAAAGAGATATATTGAGGGAATAAAACGTGGCCAATAAGCAAGGCTACAAGCACTAAAATAGAAGCAAATAAGGACTCGAAAATAGTAATAATAATGACTCTTTTACCCACTGCTTTTAAAGTTGAAACTTTAAATGAAGTACCAATTGAAAAAGCAATAAAGCCTAAAGCAATCGTTGATACCCAACTAATCTTAGAAACAAACTGATAGATAATTCCATCTTTAATCCCATCATAAGAAAAATGATTAAACAGTAACCCAAAAACAAAAGGCCCCATAATGATTCCGGTAATAATAAAACCAGTAACATTAGGAAGTTTAATGATTTTCATTAATCTAGTGGATAGTAAAGCCACAAGAAAAAGCAAAGCAATATATAAGAAGATTGAAAAATCCATATAACTTAAATTGAGCCCTCGTAATCAAGAATATCACGGGTAAACATAAATCCCTTCACATCCTTGAAATTATTCGTGTAACGTCTAATAACGTCTTTAATATGGCCAACATCTTTCTCATCCACAATAAAGATACAAAGAATACTTTCGAGAAATTGTTTTTTCTCAAATTGTCTTAAAGTAAAAAAGTGATGTTCTTCTGGATAATAATCAACCGCGTGTCTTAAACTTTCAGAAGTAACTACAGTCGCGTTAAAACCTTCTTTTCTTAACTCTTCTAAAGTTGTAAAAGCTAGTTGAGTATTTTTTAAAACGAGATTTAATTCTTTTTTCATGTTCAACACCTATAACACCCTAAAGTATAATACTGATTTGTCTTATTGTTTAATAAAATTGTAAAAATTTTTATTAACAAAAAAACACCTAGATATAAAACCAAGGAGCATTTTTATTCATAATGTCTCCAATTGTCCACACACAAGGGTTTGAAATACCAATTGTCGGGACACACAAGTTCGACTAAAATAGCATTTCACTGTTGTTTTGGTCGATTTTTACAAAAAGTGTTTTTGTGTAAAAGAAAGTGCCTATTTTTGTTCAAAAGCAAGTATGGGGAAATATACAAAAGAAAACGGGGGATAATTGCAACACTTTATTGATGGATTCTTTTAGTTTTGTTTCGGTTATTTAGTCCGTATTCTTTCGGTTATTTAATCCGTAATCTTTCGGTTTTTGTATTGAAAACATAAAATGTTTAGCTTATTATAATAACGAGGAATAATTGAATGGAAGAATTTAAATATATCAAACGAATAGCTGAAAAAGAGTTATTAAAGAAAATAAGAACTAGTGGTTGTGTTCTAATTACTGGCCCTAAATATTGTGGCAAGACTACTACAGCGGAACAATTTGCTAAAAGCAGCCACTCTTTTTCGACATTGTCAAAAATCAATCTCTATAGTTCGGATATTAAAATGGCGCTTATTGGTGAGACGCCAACACTAATTGATGAATGGCAAAATATTCCCTTGGTTTGGGATGAAATTAGAGACGAAATTGATCGGAGACATGGCAAGTTTGGACAATACATTTTAACTGGTTCAATCCATCCTATTGATTACGATGAAATAATGCACTCTGGAGAAGGAAGATTCTCGAAAGTAGTAATGTATCCCTTTTCTTTATTTGAATCCGGAGAATCTAGTGGCAACGTTTCTCTTAATGATTTATTTAATAAAAAAGATAATATTTTCTTTAACGAAGGGAATCAAACGTTATTAGATATCGCCTATTACATCTGTAGGGGTGGATGGCCTACATCTTTAAATGTTGATAAGGAAGATTCTTTAGAAATTGCTAAGAATTATTTATTTGGAATTATTAATTACAAAAACAAAGAAAAAAAACTATACTTTGCCAATACATCAACAGCATCTTTCATTTTAAAATCATATGCTAGAAATATATCGACAGAAGTGGCGTTTACAACTTTGCTAAAAGATATCAACGAACATGATGGTATTAAATATGATGATGAAACTCTAACATCTTATATTGAAAAATTTAAGAATCTGTTTGTTATAGATGACATTGAATCTTGGAATCCTAATTTAAGAAGCGAAACTTCTATCAGAACAAAACCAACCAGGCATTTTGTTGACCCTTCGCTAGCGACGGTGGCGTTAGGTATTTCTCCAGATGATTTATTAAATGATTTCAATACATTCGGTTTATTTTTTGAAGATTTAGTGGTTCGTGATTTAAAAGTCTATTCTCAAGCCATTAACGCTTCTGTTGCTCATTACCGCGACAATGATGGCTTAGAATGTGACGCTATTATTCATAAAACTAATGGCGATTGGGGTGCTCTTGAAATTAAACTCGGTGGTAAAGAATTAATTGATAAAGCATGTTCTAAACTATTAACGCTTAAGAACAAGATTGACTATACAAGATTTAAGAAGCCATCTTTTTTAGCAGTTATTACAGCTACTGGCTCTGCTATGACAACAAAAGATGGCATTCACATTATACCAATCACAATGTTAAAGGACTAAAAGTGAGTTTCTCTATTTACTAAATAGTTTAAGCCTCGTGTCCGTCCAGATTTTTCACGGGGTTTTTATGTGCCCGGTTACAAATTGATTAAAATTGTATTCACAAGACCAAATATAGCAAATAATGCCAAAAAATAAGAAAAAACACGCACTTTTTTGTACGTGTCTTGACAATCAATCGTGGCGGAGAATTAGGGATTTGAACCCTAGCGGGGCTTGCACCCCCTATCGGTTTTCAAGACCGACCCCTTCAACCACTTGGGTAATTCTCCATCTTGGTGGACCAGGCAGATCCTGACACTGCAACCGACCGGTTATGAGCCGGTGGCTCTTCCTTTGAGCTACTGGTCCGAAAAGATACGAAAAGTATTATACTTTAATTCTTATTATTTACAAATACTTTAGTAAACTTTCCTTTATTATTCTTCCTCTTTTGGAAGAACGCTGACGATAATCTTATCCACACGACCATCCACTATTTTATGAACTTTAATTGATAAATTATCAAAAGTAAATTTATCGCCAACTTTCGGAAGATGATCAATATGTTCAGAAATAAATGAGGGTAAGGACGAATAATCTTCTTTACACTTTAATTTAAAGAATTTATCAAAGTCATCAAACGTCGCTTCTGTATTAACGATGAAAGTGGTTTCATTAATCTTTTGGAAATAGTCCACGATTTCATCGTGTTCATCCCAAATCTCCCCGACTAACTCTTCTAAAATATCTTCCATGGTCACAATTCCTAAAGTACCACCAAATTCGTCTAAGACAACCGCGACATGGACTTTTTGTTTTTGTAATTTCTTTAATGTTAAAGAAATCTTCTCTACTTGAGGGATATAGATAATTGGGGATATTAATTCATCAACATCTTTATTAACAATACCGCTTTTGGTATAAAAGTCTTTTTGATGGATAAAGCCAACGATATTATCAATATCTTCATCATAAATCAATATTCTAGAATATTGAGTAGAAGAAAACATTTCATCAATCTCTTCTTTGCTCGCAGATATAGGCAAAGCACATAATTTAGTTCTATGAGTCAATATATCTTCCGCGGTTATTTCGGAAAACTCAATCGCGTTCTTTAATAAATCCTTTTCGCTTAAATCAATACTTCCTCCTTCTTCCGCTTCATCCACAAATGTTAAAAGCTCTTCTTGAGAAAGATGATTCTTGTTTCTCGGCTTAAAGATTTTAGTTAATAACTTCTTCCATAAGGAAAATAAGTAAACAAGAGGAAAGAAAATCCAAATCAATAATTGAATTAGAGGAGCGGAAAACATCGCAATACTTTCTGGGAAATCGTTCGCGATAGTTTTAGGAGTCACTTCTCCAAATATTAAAACTACGACCGTAATCACAATTGTGGAAATAGTTGCTCCGATATCCCCCAATTGAGCGGTAAAGAAAATTGTTGCTACTGTAGCAAGAGCAATATTAACAATATTATTACCAATTAATATCGTTGATATTAAACGATCATATTTTTCGCTTAAACGATAGGCAAGTTTTGCTCTTTTGTTACCATTTTCCATCAAGGTTCTTAATTTAATATGGTTTAAAGAAGAAAAGGCTGTTTCCGTCATAGAAAAATAAGCTGAAAAAAGCACTAAGATTACCATGATAGAAATATATAAAACAATATCCATTATTTGCTCCTAAAAGAAAAGTCATCCCCTAAGGAATAACAAAAAAGTTCTATTTGTATAGACAATATTTAATCTACTTCGATCAACACCATCTTCTTGCATAAATGTATTTATAACAAATTTTATCTAATCTTTCAAGTTTATGGTCAGTTAATAAAAACATATATATAAGAAGTCACCATTGATGGTGAGGGAAATAATTAACATGTAATGAAAAAAGTTTTTTAAAAAATTGACGCTTTTCTCCGTCTATTTATATAGTAGGAGGATTCTTCATGAAATGATTAATCTTTCCGTGACTTTGGTATATGTGTTTTGCACTTGTAAGTATATGTCAAAGTCAGAAAGGCGGTTGGTCTCTAATGAGAAGGCGACTTCTCTTAGTGATGAAATTGGTACTAATACTGATATTAGTTCTTTGGACTCTAGCTAGATTCGTCTAATTAGATAAAAAAGAGGTTCCCTAGATGTAGGGGAACCACCAACCATTCATATATTACATCACTCACCAGCGATTTACAAGGCCTAGGCAGGTAAAGACATCGCTGGCTAGGAACATGTAAAATAAGTATTATTCAAAAAAGGTTAATCTAACAGATATGAATTAAATAATTCACTTCCTTTAATAGAGGCTTCTTTAATTCTTTTATTAACTTCATTACTAGAAAGATAATCTAGGTTATAGGCACTGATATAGCGGAAATCCTTAAGACCCCATAAAGAGCATAAAGCCTTTAAATAAGGAGTAGCCTGTTCTAAAGTAGAACCGTCACTAATATCCATACCTCTAGTGGTCACAAAGAACATCTTAGTGTTATTACATAAGCCAGTACATGTCTTGCCAGTATCAGTAAAAGTAATACCGTTTAATGAACATCTTTCAAAAAATACCCTCAAAAGAGCGGGAATTCCCATATCATAAAAAGGCGCGGCAATAAAAACTATATCTGCTTCTTTTATCTTTTTCGCATATTCAATAAAAGGGTTAGGCATAGATAAATAAAATAGATTATAGAAAAGCTTTTGATTATAAGCTTCTAACTTAAGAGTGTTTAAATCAATTACTTCTAAAGAATGTTCTTCTTTAATGTGCTTTAAGATATAATCCGCGATTTGAAATGTACGAGACTCTTCTCTAATACAAGAATTAATAAATAAAATCTTCTTCATAATCATTCACCATTTGTATGTTAATTATTATTAACCAAAGAAAAAGGCCCGGAGGCCTAATTATTCGTTTACTTCCGCTTTTGCTTTTTCTTTTAAAGCAGCGATTTCTTCTTCACTAAGAAGTCCCGCGCGTAAGACCTTACCCTTCACGGATTTTAATTCTTTACGAACATCCTTTAATGAGGCTTCGTGTTCTTTACGAGTGGCAATCTTTCTTTTCACACTATTGAGTAAGGAATCAGGAACATATTGAGAAATGATCTTGCTGCCTTCTCTCCATTGACGATAATTATATTTATGTCCGGAAATAACTTTCACAGAAATATAACCAACTGGAAGTCCTTCAATTGTTTTTTCAATTTCCGCTTCTTCTTTAAGTAATTCGTATAATGATTCAACTAAGCGTTCTGTTTTTTTCATAATCTTGTGCTCCTTAACCTACGAAAATATTGTATAGAATATTTGACATATAGTCAAGTTAATTAAATAAAAAATTATTAAGAAAAAAGCCTTCCGAAGAAGGCTCTTAACTATTTAGAATTATAAACCGAATTTCTTGATTCTTTCTAAACGTGCTTTCGCATGATTTTCAGATTTAATCAACAATTCTTCAGCGTGTTCAGGGTTGACTCGTGGGAGTTGAGAGAATCTAGTTTCAGTCATAACGAAGTCTCTAAATTTGCTGAAATCTGGCTCTGGCATATCTAAGGTTAAGCAAGGTTTACCTTGTTCCGCATTACGTGGATCATAACGGAAGATTGGGAAGTAACCACATTCAACCGCTAAGCGTTCTTGTCTCATAGAGTTAGATAAGCCACCTTTAATACCGTGGTTAGCACATGGAGCGTAGCAGATAACTAAGCTTGGTCCATCATAAGATTCAGCTTCTTTTAAGGCTTTAATCGCTGCGAGTGGATTCTTGCCTAAGCTGATTTGTGCCACGTAGACGTTACCATAAGACATAGCAATTAAAGCTAAGTTCTTCTTGGCGCCAGTTTTACCAGAAGCGGTAAATTTAGCAATAGAACCAGTTTGTGAAGATTTAGAGGATTGACCACCAGTATTGGAATAAACTTCAGTATCTAAAACTAAGATGTTAACATCTTCTTCATTAGCGATAACATGGTCTAAACCACCATAACCGATATCATAGCTCCAACCATCACCACCGATAATCCAAACAGATTTATCAGCGAAGTCTCTTTCGTATGCGAGAGCGGCTTTCACTCCTTCATCTTTGCTGGCTTTAATAGCCGCGGCTAATTTAGGAGCGATGCTTCTCATCGCACTTCTATTTTTGATATTAGCGAAGTATTCATCGATAACTTCTTTAAGTTCAGGTTCGATGTCTCTAGCTTTAGCTTCGCTAAGGATTTCGATAATGTGTTTAATCTTGGCGTTTGTTGCCACTCTCATGCCATAACCAAATTCAGCGTTATCTTCGAATAAAGAGTTCGCCCAAGCAATACCTTGACCTTCTTTATCAGTGCAGAATGGAGTTAATGGAGTAGAACCACTATAGATAGAGGAACATCCAGTTGCGTTCGCCACTAACATATCTTTACCGAATAATTGAGAGACTAAACGATAATATGGAGTTTCTCCACAACCAGCACAGGCACCAGAGATTTCCATATATGGCATTAAGAAGCCAACACCCTTAACAGTGGCTTGCATAGCCGCTGGTAATCTATCAGCTTTGTAAGTGACATGTTTGAATAGATAATCCGCAGCTTCTTCTTGTGGGAATTGTGATTTAGCTTCAACCATTTCAAGAGCAATCTTGCCAGTCTTATTAGCCATACATTCAGTAACACATAAACCACAACCAACGCAGTTACGTGGAGAAACTTGAATGCGGAATTTTAATCCTTGTAAGCCAGGTCCCATAGCGTCAAGGACATCACCCTTCATAATTTCTGGGGCTTTTTCCATTTCTTTTTCGTCTAAAAGAATTGGTCTAATGGTCGCGTGAGGACAGACAAAGGCACATTGGTTACATTGAATACATGCTTCTTTATGCCAGAGTGGAACTCTATCCGCGATACTTCTCTTCTCGTTGAAGGTAATATCGTTTCTCATCGTACCATCAAGTAATTCATATTCTTGGAATTTAGAAACAGGTAAATCATCCCCGCCTAAATTGCCCATGATTGCGACATAACTATCGAAATAATCATCACCAGTTAATTTTCTTTCCACTAATGGTGATAATTTGCTCCATGCTGGATCAACTTTGACTTCTCTTAAGCCTTCAGTGCCAGCATCGATCGCCTTCCAGTTCATTTCGACAATATCTTGTCCTTTTTTCGCATAGCTCTTTTCGGCGAATTTCTTCATCCATTTATTGGCTTCTGCATAAGGCATAATACCTGGATTAAGATAGAAGAATGAAGCTTGGAGAATGGTATTGGTGTGACGACCCATACCAATTTCACCAGCAATCTTGTTCGCATCAATAACAAAGAATTTGGCTTTCTTTGTCGCTAATTGATATTTAACACGATTTGGTAAAGTCTTAATGAGTTCTTCATCAGACATATCAGTATTAAGTAAGAAGGTTCCACCTTCTTTTAAATTCTTAATCATATCGAACTTATATAAATAAGTATCTAATGAGCAGGAAACAAAGTCCGCATTTTGGACATAATAAGTAGAATGAATTGGGGATTTACCAAATCTTAAGTGAGAACGTGTAACGCCGCCAGCTTTACGAGAATCGTAAGCAAAGTATGCTTGAGCATATTGACCAGTCGCATCACCAATAATCTTAATAGAAGATTTATTCGCACTAACAGTGCCATCACTACCTAAACCATAAAATAAGCAAGATGTATAATCGCCCTTAACATGGAAACTATCATCAACAGGAATACTTAAGTGAGTGACATCATCATTAATAGAAACGGTAAAACCGTTGAAACGGTCTTTATTATCTAAGAAGTCATAAACAGCCTTCATATCTTTAGGTTGAGTATCTTTACTAGATAAACCATATCTACCGCCTAAAACTTCGATATCTAAACCAGCTTCTTTGATAATGGAAGCCACATCTTCATATAAAGGTTCACCAGCCGCGCCTAATTCTTTAGTTCTATCTAAAACCGCGATTTGTTTGACTGATTTTGGTAAAACGGATAAGAAATGTTTCTTGGAGAAAGGACGATATAAATGAACTTTCACTAAACCAAGTTTTTGATCTTTTAAAGCATCAATAACTTCTCTAATGGTTTCGGTAACAGAACCCATAGCCACGATAACTTTAGTGGCGTCTTTAGCGCCGTAATAAGTAAATGGAGCGTATTCTCTACCAGTTAAACGGCTAGCTTCTTTAAAGTATTTGCAAGCCACTTCCACGACTTCGTCAGCTTTACCATTTTGAGCTTCACGGCCTTGGAAATAAACGTCATCATTTTCCGCACCACCACGAGTGACTGGGTGAGTGTGTGGGTTTAAAGCTCTAGCTCTAAAGGCTTCCACTTTATCCATAGGAAGAAGTTTCTTCCATTCATTATCATCAATAAATTCAACATTTTGAATTTCGTGAGATGTTCTAAATCCATCAAAGAAATGACAAACAGGATAAGAAGCATCAATGGCCACTAAGTGGGCAACATTGGTTAAATCAGCAATTTCTTGAACACTATGTGAACAAATCATTGCGATACCAGTTTGACGCATTGCGTAAATATCTTGGTGATCACCAAAGATAGATAAGCTACGAGTTGCTAAACTTCTCGCGGAAACATGTAAGACCGCTGGAAGGAGTTCACCAACCCATTTATAAACGTTAGGAATCATTAATAATAATCCCTGAGAAGCGGTATAAGTGGCCGCTAAACCACCGGCTTGTAAAACACCATGGACCGCACCAGAAGCACCTGCTTCTGATTGCATTTCACTAACTTTTACAACAGAACCAAAAAAGTTCTTTCTGCCTTGAGAAGCATAAACATCAATATTCTCCGCCATTGGGGATGAGGGAGTAATTGGATAAATGCCGGCTACTTCAATGTAATTATATGAGCCTAATGCTGCTGCTGTATTACCATCAACAGAAAGCATTGTCTTTTTAATTTCGGACATTTTTGTTCCTCCTAAAATTCCAATATTATTATGCACGCGTAAAAGTGCATTTACAAGGTAAAGAAACAAGGATTTATTGTTACAAAAAAATATTTTTAAAAAATCAGTAATTTTCTCCGTCTATTTATATAGTAGGAGGGTTCTTCAGAAATGAATAATCATCCAGTGACTTTGATATGCATGTCTTGTACTTGTAGGTATATGTCAAAGTCAGAAAGGCGGTTGGTCTCTAAT
>CAMYVX010000023.1 GCA_947302535.1 uncultured Caryophanales bacterium | reverse complement strand
AGAAAAAAGTGGATGGGGCTTTTTTGCCCTTGTCCACTTTTATCCTAGCACTCCAGAGGAGCGTTAATTGCGTTGTACTTGTAAATTATTTTAGTCAACCCAAGCCACCAAAACGATTGGGGCATCATCACCACGACGGTTACCGAGTTTTAATTGTTTGGTAAATCCACCTTGGCGATCTTTGAATTTAGGACCAATTTCATTAAAGAGTTTATCTAAAGCTTCAACACCGTTTTCATCTTTAATGTTTCTTAAAAATCTAGCGGCGTTTCTTTTTGCGTTCATCACATCTTCATGTTTAGTAAGAGCGACTAAACGATCGGCTTCTTTAATGACATCTTTGCTAACAGCAGCGGTAACTTTGACTGCGCCCTTAAGGACTAAATCAGTAACAACGTTACGGAGCATGTTTTCATATTTACTTTTGGTATAAGCGGCTTTAAATCTCACGCCGGTTTTACCGTGTACATTTTTACGACCTTGTGCTGGCATGTTAATTTGCCTCCTTATTCAAAACTTTTGAATGATAAGCCAATTGAAGCAAGTTTCTCTTTAATTTCTTTAAGAGATTTCTTACCAAGGTTTTTGACTTTCATCATTTCTTCTTCTGTTGTTTCTGTTAATTCAAGAACAGAACCAATACCCGCTCTTTTTAAGCAGTTATAGGAACGAACTGATAAATCAAGTTCTTCAATAGCGATGTTCTCGTATTTATTTTCTTCAACAGTTTCCACATCTTTTTCGATATTAATGTCTCTAGTGATATTCGCTAAGTCGACAAATTTCTCGAAATGATGAATTAATAATGTTGCGGATAAAGCAACAGCTTCTTGAGGAGTAATAGAACCATTGGTCCATACTTCTAAAGTTAATTTATCGAATCTGCTGTCATAACGGACACGAGTGTTTTCCACAGTATAGTTGACTTTTCTCACTGGAGAATAGTTACTATCTGTGCAGATAACGCCGACAGGAAGGGAATTATGTAAGGCTTTATTTTGTTCACCTGTGAAATATCCACGACCATTACGGACATGTAAGACCATCTTGAGATGACCTTTTTCTGTTAAGTTAGCAAGAACTAAATCTGGGTTCACAACTTCAACACCAGTTGGGCAAACGATATCGCTTGCTTTCACCACTGCTGGTCCTTGAACATCGATTTCAAGTCTCTTGTTGCTTTCATCTTCAGGATCGATACGAAGAACTAAGTCTTTTAAATTAAGGATGATTTGGGTCACATCTTCTTCCACGCCTTCTAAGGAAGTGAATTCATGTCTTGCACCTTCCACTTCAACAGCGTAGGTTGAAGCGCCTGGAAGAGAGGACAATAACACTCTTCTTAAAGCGTTACCAAGAGTTAAACCAAAACCTCTTTCTAAAGGTTCGATAACGAAGCGGCCATAATTTTCGTTTCCATCATAATCAGCTTCAGTGATGGAAAATCTTTCAAATGGATTGGCAATATTCATCTTCTTTACCTCCTAAAATTAGCCTCTTGGTTTCTTTGGTGGACGGCAACCATTATGAGGGATTGGAGTGCTATCAACGATAGAGAGAACTTGTAAGCCGGCGACTGCTAAAGAACGAATCGCACCTTCTCTACCTGGTCCAGGACCTTTGACATCAACATCAACTTGGCGAATACCTTGCTCATAAGCCGCTCTAGCAGCTGCTTCAGCAGCGGTAGAAGCCGCAAATGGAGTGGATTTCTTCGCTCCTTTAAATCCCATAGCCCCAGCTGAAGACCAGCTTAAGGCATTTCCTTGTTCATCACAAATGGTAACAATTGTGTTATTGAAAGTGGAATGAATATGGGCAACGCCTTTAGTAAATGAACGCTTAATCTTCTTTTTACGTGTAGTAGTTTTCTTAGCCATTATTTTATCCTCCTTTCATTAACCTTGTGGAGCGCTCTTCTTGTTCGCAATGGTTCTACGTGGACCTTTACGTGTACGAGCGTTTGTCTTTGTTCTTTGACCACGAACTGGTAAGCCTTTTCTATGGCGGAGGCCACGATAGCAACCAATTTCGGTCAATCTTTTAATATTGAAAGCAACTTCACGACGTAAGTCACCTTCGGTTTTAAAGTTTGCAATTTCCGCTCTAATCGCGGCTAATTGATCATCAGAGAGATCTTTCACTCTGATCATGCCGTCGACTTTTGCTTTTGAGCAAATGACTTCGGCAGTATGTCTTCCAATACCATAAATATAGGTAAGGGAGATTTTGACTGGTTTGTCATTAGGAATATCAACACCAACAATACGTGCCATAACCTTTTTTCCTCCTATTAACCTTGTCTCTGCTTGTGCTTAGGATTAGAACAAATGACCATAACTTTGCCATTTCTTTTAATCACTCTGCATTTTGGGCAGATAGGTTTCACTGAGGGTCTCACTTTCATAAGTTTTTTCCTCCTTAAGCATTCCTATTTAAAACGGAATGTAATACGGCCCCGTGTTAAATCATAGGGCGAGATTTCTACCGTAACCTTATCACCTGGGAGAATACGTATGTAATTCATGCGAATTTTTCCAGAAACGGTGGCCAAGATTACGACGTCGTTTTCAAGCTTTACTCTAAATGTGGCGTTAGGTAAAGTCTCCACTACGACCGCCTGTACTTCGATGACGTCTTGTTTAGACATTATTAATTTTCTCCTTCATACATTGTGATAATCTCATATCCATCTTCGGTGACAATCACAGTGTTTTCATAATGAGCGGTAAGTTTACCGTCTTTACTTTTCACTGTCCAACCATCTCCTAAGACGCGAGTATCCTTTTTTCCTTCAAGAACCATAGGTTCAATACATAAGGCCGTATTTGGAGCAAGCTTAGCGCCTGTTCCGGCTTTACCATAGTTAGGAATACTTGGATCTTCGTGCATATGGCTACCAATGCCGTGCCCTGTATAATCACGAGCAACATTATAGCCATGAGATTCCACATATTCTTGAATAGCGTGACTAATATCTCCTACGTAGGAACCAGGACGAACATATTTCAAGGCTTCAAAGAAAGCTTGTTTTGTCACATCCACTAGTCTATTCGCCCTCTCGGTGATGGTGCCGACCTTATAGGTACGGCACGCATCAGCCATATAACCTTTATAATTAGCGACAATATCAACGGAGACAATATCACCTTCTTGGATAATAATCTTCCTAGAAGGAATTCCGTGTATTAACGTATCATTCACTGATACACAGGAAGCGGCTGGATAATCATAATACCCCTTTTCCGCAGGAATACACTTATTGTCTAACATAACTTTTTCCACCACTTCATCAATATCGCTAGTAGAAACACCTGGCTTAATAAAATCTTCAAGAGTTTTAAAGACTACGTCAAGAACTCGACCAGCTTCTTTCATTAAAGTGATTTCACGTTGAGATTTGCTAATAATCATAAGCTATTTATTTAAATAAGAGAGAACTTCATCGAATAATTTTTCTTTACCCACTAAAGAATTGAAATTGACTAATAAGCCCTCATGAGCGTAGTAATCAAGTAATGGTTTAGTGTCTTCGTTATAATGAGTTAAACGCACTTTAAGCGCTTCTTCATTATCATCTTTTCTTTGATAGAGCTCACCACCGCATAAATCGCAAACCCCTTCTTTTTTGGGTTTCATTGTTTCCACATGGAAGGGAGCTCCACAAGATTTACAAACTCTTCTACCACTAATGCGGCGGATGAGTTCGTTTTCATCACAATCCAAGTTGACAACAGCTTGAATAGGACGAGCTATTTCACTTGATAATTCCTTTAACGCTTCCGCTTGAGGAAGGGTTCTTGGGAATCCATCAAGAAGAAATCCTTTCGCGCAATCAGGTTTCGCTAATCTTTCTTTCACGATGCCAATTGTGACATCATCAGGGACTAAGTCACCCTTATTGATGAAAGAAGCAGCTAAGGTACCTAAAGGTGTTCCTTCTTTGATTGCTTCTCTAAACATATCTCCAGTAGAAATATGAACAAGATCTAATCCTTCCATGAGCATTTTGGCTAAAGTACCTTTACCTGCTCCTGGAGGACCCATTAAAATAATGTTTCTTTTCATTAGTTCTGACCTCCACTAGCGACCACTTCATCAAATGACTTACCAGCAAGTAAACCATCGATTTGTGAATTAAGTTCGAGTGCCACACCGACAACGATGATTAATCCAGTACCACCTAACGCTAATTGAGGATAATCCTTAAAGATTGTTAAGGTGAGAATACTTGGTAAAGCCGCAATAAGGGCTAAGGCCATCGCACCAATAAAGGTCACTCTATTTAATACTCTACTGACATATCTTTCAGTTTCGTTACCAGGTCTAACTCCTGGAATATAGGAGCCATTCTTTTGGAAATTCTCCGCTAATTCTTTCGGATTAATTTGAATATTCGCATAGAAGAATGTGAAGGCGATGGTCAAGGCGACATAAATAATTAGTCCCCAAGGCATATACCAACTGCCCATATTCGTGAGTTTACTAGAGGCGAAGACATTCAGCCATTCAGCTTCAGTATCGCCACCTAAGAACGCTACGATAACGCTTGGAGCGGTTAAGATTGAACTGGCGAAGATGACAGGAATCACCCCAGCGGAGTTAATCTTAATCGGTAAGAAGGAGGCTCTCGCCATAGATTGGGTTTGTCCTCCACCTTTTCCAGAATGTTGTACTGGAATTTTTCTTTTGGATAATTCCGCAAAGACAACAAAGGAAATAATCAGTAAGAATGAGAGGATGTATAACAAGAATTGGAATACACCAGCAATTTGTGCTCCATCTCCTTCTCCTCTAGTCTCGAGCACCCAACGGGTGAAAGCTGTGGAGATTTGATTTGGTAAGGAGCAAACAATACCGGCAAAGATAATCATAGAAATACCATTGCCAATACCCTTAACGGAGATTTGGTCTCCGAGCCACATCACTGTCATAGAACCAGCGAGCATAACGATGACTACGTAGACGTAGGTGAACCAGTTATTAGATGTGAAACTCACAAATTGGCTGGTTTCCATAGTCTTGATAATACCATATGCTTGGACCGCACCTAACATTAATGTTAAGTAACGGGTCGCCATTTCCATTTTCTTTCTTCCATATTGTCCTTGACGTTTTAAATCAGAGAGAGCTGGAAGAACGTCTGTAGCTAATAATTGAACAATAATCTGCGCGGTGATGTAAGGGGAAACACCAAGAGCGAAGATGGAGAAGGTTTGCATTGTTCCTCCTCCGAGGATGTTCATTAACGCTAACGCGTTATTACCTTCAAGGTAAGTTCCTAATTGAGCTTGATCAATTTGTGCACCAGGCACAGTGATTTGACAGCCAATACGGAAGATAAAGAGAATTAAGACCGTAAATAAGATACGATTCATAATCTCCTTATTTTTGAGAATTGAACCTAATTTTTTCATGTTAGATCACCTCAATTTTGCCACCAGCTTTACTAATAGCTTCTTCGGCAGATTTGGAGAATTTATGAGCTTGAACGGTTAAGGCTTTGTCTAATTTGCCTCCGCCTAAAACTTTCACGCCACTATATTCTTTTTTAATTAAGCCTTCTTCTTTTAGTAATGCAGGAGTCACCACTGTTCCTTCTTTAAATCTCGCTAAAGCAGAAACATTAATGGTGGCATAATCGACATGATTGACATTCTTAAAACCGCGTTTTGGTAATGCTCTGAATAATGGTAATTGACCACCTTCAAAGCCTAAGCGAACACCGCCACCACTACGGGCATTTTGACCCTTATGGCCTTTACCAGCGGTTTTACCATTGCCAGAACCAAGTCCACGACCTTTACGGAAATGATCTTGACGGCTACCTTCGGTTGCTTGAAGTTCATGCAATTTCATATGTGCACCTCCTTATTCTATTTTTTGTCTTAAGACAAATTTATTCTTTGCTACGTAAAGCTTTCACTTCTTTGTAGCTCTTGAGGTTTTCTAATCCTTGATTGACGGCTCTAATAATATTTATTGGAGCGCGGCTACCATAAACTTTAGAACAGACGTTTTGCACGCCAGCAAGTTCAAGAATGGCTCTGACAGGACCACCAGCGATAACACCGGTACCTTCAGGAGCTGGTTTAAGATAAACGTTACAAGCACCATATTTACCCACGACTTCGTGGCTAATTGTATTACCTTTCACTAAATGAATCTTAAACATGTTCTTTTTGGCGGCTTCGTTAGCTTTCTTAATCGCATCAGGGACTTCAGCGGCTTTGCCTAAAGCAAATCCATATCTACCTTTACGATCGCCAATAACCACTAAAGCGGTAAATTTCATTCTTCTACCACCTTTAACGGTTTTACTAACACGGTTAATGAAGACAACTCTATCTTCAAATTCTTTAACTTCTTCGTGTCTTTCACGTCTTTCACGTCTTTCTCCAGGTTTTCTATCACCGCGTCTTTCGCCACGGGGAGCACGAGGAGCAGCTTCTTTTGGAGTTTCTTCTTTAACAGGAGCTTCAGCTTTTGCTTCTTCAGCAACAACAACTTCTTTTTCTTCCATTATCATTTCCTCCATTAGAACTTCAAGCCAGCTTCACGAGCGGCTTCGGCTAAAGCTTTGACACGACCGTGATAAATATAACCAGATCTATCAAAGACAATAGTCTTAATCTTTTTTGCTAAAGCTTTTTCAGCAATATCTTTACCAACCGCTTTAGCGGCTTCAATGTTACTACCATTTTCTAATTTTAAAGACATAGAAGAGGAAGCAACTAATGTCACGCCTTTCACATCATCGATGATTTGGGCTTCAATGTTTTTGTTAGAACGATATAAGCATAGACGAGGAGCTTTACTTGTGCCAGAAACCCTGGCTCTAACACGGGCATGTCTTCTTAAACGTGAAACGTTTTTTGATTCTTTATTTACCATTGTTTAACTCCTTTCCTATTTTGCTGTACGTTTGCCTTCTTTAGTAGCAACGTATTCATCCTTATAACGAATACCTTTACCTAAGTATGGTTCAGGTCTTCTCACTTCACGAATTCTCGCTGCGGTTTGTCCAACAGCTTGTTTATCGATACCTTCAACTTCAATGTTGGTTGGGTCAACAATTTTAATTGTGACGCCTTCTTCAGGTTCGATCACGACTGTGTGGCTATAACCCGCCCATAATTCAACGGCTTTACCCTTTAATTGAGCTTTATAACCGATACCTCTCATTTCTAAGGCTTTCTTATAACCTTGAGAGACACCGACCACTGCATTATGCACGTTAGCGCGTGTAGTTCCGTGATTTTGTTTTGTTTGTTTTAATTCGTTCGCGCGTTCGAAGGTGACAACTTCGCCTTCGACTTTCATGGTGATGCCTTTGTTAAGTTTAACGGTTAATGTACCTTTAGGACCTTTAACAATAGCGTGACCATTTTCTTCGCTCACGGTGACTCCGGCAGGGAGAATAATATGTTTATTACCAATACGGGACATAACTTTCCTCCTTACCAGACATAGGCGATTACTTCACCACCGATGCCAAGAGTTCTAGCTTTGCTATCAGTCATGACACCTTGAGAGGTGGAAATAATGGCAATTCCTAAGCCTTTTAAAACTTTTGGAAGTTTTTCGCAGCTGGCGTTAACACGTAAGCCAGGTTTAGAAATCTTTCTTAATCCGGAGATAACTCTTGTGCCATCTTCGGCATATTTTAAGGTGATGGTGAGTTCTTTCTTCACTTCACCTTTCACTTTGTAATCAGTGATAAATCCTTCTTCTTTTAAGATTTTAGCGATTTCCACTTTCATCTTAGATGAAGGCATTACCACAGATTCATACTTTAATTGATTTGCGTTACGAATGCGTGTGAGCATATCCGCAATTGGATCAGTCATCATAATTAATCGATATCCTCCTTATTACCAAGATGATTTCTTCATGCCAGGAATTTCACCTTTATAGGCTAATTCTCTTAAACAAATACGGCATAAATGGAATTTGCTATACACTGAGTGAGGACGTCCACAACGTTCACAACGTGTATATTCTCTGACTTTGAATTTCGCAGGTCTAGATTGTTTGATCTTCATGCTTGTTTTAGCCATTTAAACGTCCTCCTATCTTTGGAAAGGCATACCTAATAAATCAAGTAAGGTATACGCTTCTTCGTCTTTTCTCGCGGTTGTAACGATAACGATGTCCATACCACGAACCTTCGCCACTTTATCGTAATCGATTTCAGGGAAGATTAATTGTTCTTTAATACCTAAGGTGTAGTTACCTCTGCCATCGAAGGCGTTACGGCTGACACCACGGAAGTCACGAACACGGGGTAAGGCAATGGAGACTAACTTATCAAAGAAGTCCCACATTCTTAATCCTCTAAGGGTTACTTTACAACCGATTTCTTGTCCTTCTCTCACCTTGAAGGTAGCGATGGACTTTTTCGCCTTTGTAATAATAGGCTTTTGACCAGTAATGGTTGTTAATTCGCTAACGGCTTCTTCAAGTCTTTTGGCGTCCACAGTGGCATCACCAACACCGATATTAATAACGATCTTGTTTAAGCCAGGAATTTGCATTGTTGAAGAGTAATGATATTTTTCAAGCAAAGCTTTCTTCACTTCGTTTTCGTATTTGACTTGTAAACGGTTAACGACTGCTGCTTTTTTATTTCCAGCGCCTTTCTTTTTCGCAGCAGGAGCGGCTTTTGGGGCTGCAGCTTTTGGAGCTTCAGCTTTAGCTGGGGCTGCTTTTTTCACTTCAGAAGGAGCTTTCTTAGGAGCAGCTTCTTTTTTCACAGTTGTGGTTTTCTTTACTTCTGCCATAAGATTCTCCTTTCTTATAAGATAGTGCCACTCTTCTTAGCGAAGCGGACTTTCTTACCTTTTACTTCTTTATGACCAATTTTAGTTGGTTGTTTAGTTTTTGGATCTTCAAGCATAACGTTAGAGGCATGGATTGGAGCGTAAACTTCAACGATGCTGCCTTCTGGGTTAGCTTGGGTTGGCTTTTGATGTTTTTTACGAACGTTAACGTTTTCCACGACCACTCTATTGGATTCTGGAATCACTTTTTGAATTGTGCCAGTTTTACCTTTATCACGGCCAGCAATAACGATAACCTTATCACCTTTTTTAAGATTCATACTGCCTAACCCTCCTTATAAAACTTCTGGAGCTAAGGAAACAATTTTCATGAATCCTTCCACTCCGGTATCACGTAATTCTCTAGCCACAGGGCCAAACACACGTGTACCTACAGGTGCATTATCATCATTAATAATAACGACCGCGTTATCATCGAAGCTAATAGTTGAACCATCTGGTCTAATTAAAGCTTTCTTTGTTCTTACGATAACACATTTAACAACGTCACCTTTTTTCACTTTGCCGTTAGGAATAGCATCCTTAACCGCGCATTGAATAACATCACCAACAGAGCTGCTCTTACGGTAAGAACCACCATAGAGGGTGAAGGCACGAACAGATTTCGCACCACTGTTGTCTGCGACAACAAGGTTCGTTTCCTTTTGGATCATAGCTATTCTTCCTCCTTCACTTCTTCTTTAATGATTTCAGCTTCTTCAAGAACTTCTTCCATTTCTTTTTCCGCTTCTTTCACTGAGAGTTCTGCTGTTTTGTCAATACTCACTAATCTAAAACGTTTAGTGGCAGATAATTTTCTTGTTTCCATAATGGTCACTGTATCACCGGCTTTCGCTGCATTGTTTTCATCATGAGCGTAGTATTTTTTACCGTATTTGACACGTTTGCCATATTTGGAGTGTCTCTTATGAGTTTCAACAAGGACGACAATAGTCTTGTCATTCTTATCAGAGACAACCACGCCTTGAACAGTACGGCGAGTAGCAACTTTTCTTTCCATAGACTTTTATCCTCCTTATTTGCTTTCGATTTCACGTTCACGTAAGACCATATTCACGCGTGCGATATCTTTTCTTACGGAAGTAATTTGTTCACCCTTTTCAAGGGCACCAACAGCCTTCTTACGACGGAGTTGGAATAATTGTTCTTTGAGTGAATAGAGTTTTTCTTTTAATTCACTCGTATCTAATGCACGAACTTCATTAATTTTCATAACTATTCACCTTTCTTCACAACTTTACATTTGATAGGGAGTTTGTATGCGGCTAATCTGAGAGCTTCTCTCATCATATCTTCCGCGACTCCGCTCATTTCAAACATGACACATCCTTTACGGACGACTGCTACCCATTCTTCTGGAGAACCTTTACCAGAACCCATACGAACTTCAGCAGGTTTCTTTGTTTTGGCTAAGTGAGGGAAAATTCTAATTGTCACCTTACCGCCACGTTTTGTGTATCTAGACAAGACAACACGAGCCGCTTCAATTTGACGGGCTGTAATCCAAGCACCTTCAAGGGCTTGTAAACCCATTTCGCCGAAGTCGACATGTGTGCCACCTTTAGAATGACCTTCATATTTAATAATATGAGGACGACGATATTTCACTCTTTTTGGTTGTAACATGACTATTCTCCTTTCTCAGCAGAAGATTTCTTTTGAAGTTCAGGACGAATTTCGCCGCGGCAGATCCAGACCTTAACACCTAATCTACCATATTGAGTAGCGGCTTCGCACTGAGCATAGTCAATATCACTTCTTAAGGTATGAAGAGGAATGATACCTTCTTTATAACCTTCGCTACGAGCGATATCGGCACCGCCTAAACGACCAGAGACAACAGTACGGCAACCTTTCGCGCCAGCACGTCTAACTCTTTGAATCGCTTTCTTTTGGGCGGTTCTGAAAGAAGCTCTTTCTTCTAATTGCTTGGCAATAGAAGCGGCAACGATTGTCGCATCTAAGTCAGGGTTTTTCACTTCGATGACATCAACACGAACTTCATCTTCTTTCACAAGTTTCTTTAAATCTTCTTTGATTATATTAATGTTTTTACCGTCTTGACCGATAACCACACCTGGACGCGCCACAAAGATCATAACGATAACTTTATGGGATTTGTCAGATTTGCTTCTTTCGATTTCGACGTGAGAAAGCAAAGCTTCCTTGAGGTTCTTTTCGAGATATTTACGAATCTTAATGTCTTCGTTAAGGAAAACATGATAATCGTTATCGTTAGCATACCAACGAGAATTCCAATTCTTATTGATGCCAACTCTCATTCCAACTGGATTGACTTTTTGACCCATGGTTTTTCCTCCTATCTCATTTTCACCACACATGTAATGTGGCTGGTTCTTTTCACTAAGCCAGAAGCGGAACCTTTCGCTCTTGGCATATAGCGTTTCATTCTTAATCCGTCATTCGCGTAGATGCTCGCAACATATAATTTTTCTTCATCGAATCCGAAGTTGTTGGTGGCATTCGCGGCCGCGGATTTAATTAACTTAGCAACTGGTACGCTAGCGGCTTTATTCACGTTATCTAAGATGCCTAAGGCTTCTTTGACGTCTTTGCCTCTTACAAGAGCAAGAACTAATCTTACTTTACGAGGAGTGACACGAACGTTAGTCGCGGTGGCGCGTGCTTCAGTTGGAGCAGGTTTGCTAGGTTTAGCAACCTTTTCCACTTTTTCTTCTTTATTGGCTTTAGGAGCTTTCGCCTTTGCAGGTTTCACTTCTTTGACTTCTTCAGCTGGCGCTGCTTCGACTTTTTCTTTCTTCGCAGGAGCTTTTTTCTTTGTTTCTGCCATAAGTTACCTCCTATTTACCAGCCGCTGCTGCTTTATCTTCAGCAGTGTGGCCTGTATGACCGGTGTATTTTCTGGTTGGAGAGAATTCACCGAGTTTATGTCCAACCATATCTTCAGTTATATAAACTGAGATATGTTCTTTGCCGTTATAAACTGCAATTGTGTGTCCAACAAAGGATGGATAAATTGTAGAACGGCGTGACCATGTTTTGATGATCTCTTTTTTGTTGGCAGCATTCATTGCTTCGATTTTCTTTTGTAAAGATTCGTCGATGAAGGCGCCTTTTTTCAAACTTCTTGCCATAAATCATTTCCTCCTTTGCTTTATTTGCCATTTCTACGGCGAACGATGAGTTTACCGCTGGCTTTCTTATTGTTTCTTGTTTTAACGCCAAGAGCGCGTTTACCCCAAGGTGTACGTGGAGCATCTCTACCAACAGGTGATTTACCTTCACCACCACCATGAGGGTGATCGACTGGGTTCATCACAGAACCTCTGACGGTAGGTCTCACACCTAACCATCTGGTCTTACCAGCTTTACCACTATTGATTAAGTTCCAATCATCATTACCGACGGAACCAATAGTTGCACGGCAAGTACCTAAGATTTTTCTCACTTCTCCAGAAGCAAGTCTTAATAAGACATATTTTCCTTCGGAACCAAGCACTTGAGCTGCCGCTCCAGCAGCGCGGCATAATTGTCCGCCCTTACCTGGAAGGAGTTCAATATTGTGGACTAAGGTACCTTCTGGGATGTTTCTAAGTTCCATAGCGTTACCAACCATCACATCGACCTTAGGTCCAGAGATGAGTTTGTAACCAACTTTGATGCCCTTAGGCGCTAAGATATAGCGTTTTTCACCATCAGCATAGCTGACTAAGCAGATGTTGGCGTTGCGGTTTGGATCATACTCGATTGTTTTGACCACCGCTGGGACATCTTTATTACGTTTGAAGTCAATAATACGATATTTACGTTTATGACCTCCACCAATGTGGCGGCAGGTAATTTTACCTTGGTTATTTCTTCCGCCAGATTTGGATAAACTAACTAATAAACTTTTCTCAGGAGTGGTAGTTGTGATTTCAGCAAATGTCGAGTTGGTCATGGCTCTACGGCTAGGTGTCGTAGGCTTATAAGTTCTAATAGACATTTTTATTTCCTCCTATAATTTGGAATAACGAACTAGATTATTCCTTGAAGAGGTCGATGGCTTCGCCTTCGGCGACTGTAACCACGGCCTTCTTATATCCAGAGATGCTACCAGTATAACGGGTACCTCTGGTGGTCACTTTACTTCTTACGTTGCTAATTTTGACATCAGTGACTTTAACTTGGAAAATTCTTTCAAAGGCTAATTTCACTTCAGTTTTGTTAGCGGTAGGAAGGACCTTGACTGTCACTTTGTTAAGATCTTGCATTAATGACATGGTCTTTTCAGTAATGACAGGAGCCACGATGACTTCAAAGTCTTTCTCAGTGGCTTTTGGGAAGCTAACTTTGGCTTCTTCAACTTTTTTACTTCTGGCCATTATTTAAGTGCCTCCTCAATTTCTTTCACTGCGGCTTGATCCATAACTAATGAATCAACATTTAATAAGTCAAGAACGCTGACATTATCCGCAGTCACAACTTTTGCGTATCCCACGTTACGTGAAGAGAATAAGATTTCTTCATTGATTTCTGGGACGACGACTAAGGCTTTGCCTCCAACTTTCACATTATCCAAGAATTTGGCGAAGTCTTTAGTTTTACGTCCAGCGAATTTAATCGCATCGACGACCACTAAGTCTTTCTTTGCTTTAAGGGATAAGGCAGAACGAAGGGCTAAAGCGTGTTCTTTTTTATTTTGTGCTAATTTGAAACTTTGTTTTCCATCTGGACCAAAGACGGTACCACCGCCAACCCAGATTGGAGAACGGGAACTACCAGCACGGGCTCTACCTGTGCCTTTTTGTCTCCAAGGTTTCTTTCCACCACCACTAACTTCATGTCTGACTTTAGTTTTGGCAGTGGCTTGACGAGCATTTGATTGTTCGACTTGCACTGCATCGAACATTGCTTGTTGATGAGGTTCAATGCCGAAGATAGAAGCATCGAGACCATATGTACCGGTTTCTTCACCAGCCATATTGACAACTTTTACATTAAGAGTTTTCTTTGCCATTTTTTAGATCTCCTTTCTATTCAGCTTTGACTTCTTCCGCTTTCACTTCAGGAGCAGCTTCTTCCTTAGGAGCTTCAACAGGTGCTTCGGCGACTACTGGAGTCTCTTCCACAACTGGGGCCTCTTCTACGACTGGAGCTTCTTCCTTAACAGGAGCGGCTTCCACAACAGGAGTGCGATCAATTAAGTTCTTAATAACTTCTGGGTGTTTTACAACCTTGACAGCGCTTCTAATTGTAACAAGTGATTTCTTTGCACCTGGAATAGCGCCTTTAATGAGCATGTAGTTCTTTTCGACATTGACGTCCACCACCATTAAGTTAAGGATGGTGACAGATTCATTGCCCCAATGACCTGACATATGTTTTCCAGGCATAACGCCGTGATTATAACGTCCGTTATTCGCGAAGGTACCTTGACCTCTATGGTATCCTGAACCATGACCTTTAGGACCAATGGTTTGATTCCATCTAGCGATAACACCACTATAACCATGACCTTTACCAGTACCGATGACATCAACGACTTCGCCTTTCTTGAAAAGGTCAACTTTGATTTCGTCACCGACTTTGTAAGCTTTCATTTCATCGCCCTTTAATTCACCAAGGTGTTGATGAGGAACGGTTTTTGCTTTTTTTGCGATTCCCATTTCTGGTTTATTCGCACGGCTAGCTTTCATTTCTTCGTAGCCGACTTGGATTGCCTCATAGCCATCTTTTTCTAAAGTTTTGACTTGTGTGACAACGTTTGGTAAGACTTCAACGACAGTTACAGGATAGACCTTGCCATCTTCAGCGAAGACTTGAGTCATACCAATTTTACGACCAATAATTGCTTTCACTGTGTCTTACCTCCTTATAATTTGATTTCGATGTCAACTCCACTTGGTAAATCGAGATTCTTTAAAGCTTCGATTGTTTCTTTCTTTGGATTGTTGATATCGATGATACGTTTGTGTGTTCTGATTTCAAATTGTTCACGAGAGTCTTTGTACTTATGAACAGCTCTTAAAATCGTATAAACTTGTTTTTCCGTGGGTAAGGGAATGGGCCCCACAACTGTTGCCCCTGTTTTCTTCACTGCCGCAATGATCTTTTCACTACTCGCATCGAGATTGACGTGATCATATGCTTTTAAGCGAACCCTAATTTTGGTAGCTTTTGCCATGAAATTTCCTCCTATTATCACTTTTCAGGCTTTGACTTTCTCTCACTCTTTACGAATTTCCCAACACCACCTTCATGACAACGATTGTGGGTGTGTCGGCAACCTCGCACATCAACGTGAGCGGTCAACGTAAAAATCATACTCTTGCGTGTAGGTACATGTCAAATAATTTATAAAATAATTTTTTCTTTGTTCTTTAAGGGGATATTTAACTCGGTAAAATGAGTAAAAAAATACCTAGAAACTGCTCTCTAGGTAGACAAAAACCGATTTTTTAGGGGTCAATTTTTGGATTTTGACCTTAGTTTTTCTTGGTATTTTTGATAGCTATAAACACAGCCACAATACTCTTGGAAATACATGTTGTTCTCTTTGACAATTTTAAGTGATTTTTGATAGCCATCATTCTTCTTGAAATCCGCGGGGAGCCATTTTGTGGAAGGATATTTCTCTTCTAAAGCATAACCGATCTCATTAATCCACGCCGAATTCTTATAACGGCTAATAGACATCACACTACAAAAATAATCAAACCCATGACGGAAAGCATACTCATAACCAAAGCTCAATCTTTTCTGATAACAAAGGTAACATCTTTCACCACCTTCAGGGATATCTTTAAGTGGCTCTAATTCTTTATTATAGGTTAAGTTATCGTAAGGAAATTCTATCACTTTTATATTCTTATCAATCTTAGCTAAATATTCTTTTAATTCTTCTTTACGACGTATATATTCTGCTTCTGGATAAATGTTTGAATTGTTATAAATGATAGTTATATCAAACTGATCCTTCAGTAATTCATAAGGAAAAGTAAAGCAAGGACCGCAACAAGCATGAAGTAATAAAGTCGGCTTTTTTCCATCTTTTGGTAAGGAATCCACGACTTTTTCAAATTCTTTTTGATAATTAATCTTTATTTTTTCCATAGATAAACATGGAATCTCCAAATGAAAAGAAACGGTATTTTTCTTTTATCGCATGCTCATAAACTTCTAAAGTAAATTCTCGATCCATGAACGCAGATACAAGCATAATCAGAGTGGATTTAGGAAGATGGAAATTAGTAATTAAAGCATCAACTGCCTTAAAGGTATAACCAGGAGTAATAAAGATATTAGTTTCTTCTTTTGTAGGTTTAAATTCTCCATACTTAGAAATATTGGCTTCAAGTGTTCTAACACTAGTTGTTCCAACAGCGATTATTCTTCTATTTTCCTTCTTAGCTTGGTTTAGTTTATTCGCGGCCTCAACACTAATCTCATATTCCTCTTTATGCATGACATGATTATCAGTGTCTTCCACTTGTACGGGTCTAAATGTTCCTAAACCTATATGTAAAGTAACATCAATTACTTCTACGCCCATTGCTTTAATCTTATCGAATAATTCTTCGGTAAAGTGGAATCCCGCAGTTGGAGCAGCAGCGCTGCCTATATGCTTAGCATATACAGTTTGATATCTATCATTGCCCACTAATTGTTTTTTAATATACGGAGGAAGAGGCATCTTGCCTAACTTATCTAATACCTCTAAAAAGATACCTTTGTAGATAAATTTAACTAACCTCAATCCCTCTTCTTGTTCTTCAATGATTTCGCCTTTAAGTTCACCTTCACCAAAGTCCACAATAGCGCCTACTTTCAATGATTTTGCGGGTCTAGTAAGACACTGCCAAATATCATCTTTGATGTTTTTTAAAAGCAATAGTTCGCATTTCGCGCCTGTTTTTTCTTTTATTCCAATTAAACGAGCAGGAATAACTTTAGTGTTATTTCTTACTAAAACATCTCCCTTATGTAAATAAGAAGTGATGTCATAGAATCTTTTATCTTCATAAGACTTTGTCTTATAATTAACCGCCAAAAGGCGGGAATACTCTCTTTTTTCACTTGGAGATTGAGCAATTAATTCTTCAGGAAGAACGAAATCAAATAAATTAATATTCATTTAAAATCCTCTTGCATCCCCAAAAGAAGCTTCCATGATTTGCATATATTCAAGGAATCTATCTTCTTTTATCGCTTCTCTAGCCCCTTCCATAAGGTGGATTAAGAAACGAATATTATGAATAGACATAAGACGTTTACCAAATGTCTCGTCAGCAACATAAAGATGTCTTAAGTAGGCTTTAGTGTAATTCTTACAGCAATAGCAATCACATTTGGGATCTAGAGTCGTAAAGTCTTCTTTATATTTTTCGTTTTTAATATTAACTCTTCCACTAGATGTCATTAAAGCTCCGTGACGGGCTAAACGAGTAGGAAGAACGCAATCAAACATATCCACTCCACGAGCAATACCTCCAAGGAGGTAATCAATAGAACCCACTCCCATAAGGTATCTAGGTTTATCTTCTGGTAAATATTTAACCGCGTATTCCACCATTTCAAAGCATTTTTCTTTTGGCTCACCAATAGAAGTTCCACCAACGGAATAGCCAGGAAAATCCATCTCCGCTAAAGCTTCAGCGCACATCTTTCTTAAATCTTCATAATCTCCACCTTGAACAATACCGAACAAAGCTTGATCATCTCTAGTATGTGCTTCTTTTCCTCTTTTAGCCCATCTAATAGTTCTTTCTGTACTTTTCTTCGCATATTCATAGGTCGCAGGATAAGGAATACATTCATCAAAAGACATAATGATATCCGCGCCTAATTTTTCTTGAATTTCAATCGCTCTTTCAGGAGAAAAGAATAACTTATCACCATTAAGGTGATTTTTAAAATGTACACCCTCTTCATCAATCTTACGATTATCCGCTAAAGAGAAGACTTGAAAGCCTCCAGAATCAGTAAGAATAGGACCATCATAATTCATAAACTTATGAAGCCCACCAGCTTTATCAACAATATCTTCTCCGGGTCTAATAGAAAGATGATAAGTGTTAGCCAAAATAACACCCGCTCCCATTTGTTTAAGTTCTTCTGGAGAAAGAGTTTTTACTGTGGCTAAAGTTCCAACTGGCATAAACATTGGCACTTCCACATCTCCATGAGGAGTATGAAGAATTCCATATCTAGCTTTGGAGTTCTTATCTACATGTAATATTTCTAAATAGAATTTCTTATTCACGGCTACTATCATATCTTTTTTTAAATAGAAAAGATAGATAAACGATGTTTTTAAAAAGAAAGGAGCGATTACCGCTCCCTTATAGATTAATTAGATTGTTTTCATATACCAATTAACAGTGACACTTTCAGGTTTAAAACTTGACCAAGGTGTTCTAGTTTCTTTATGGGTAAATGTAAAACCACATTTTTCAATCACTCTATTGCTAGCAATATTATCGGTTTTTGCTTCTATTAATATCTTTTTGAAACCTAGATTAAATAAGTGGTCTATAAATGCTTTACAAGCTTCGCTCATATAGCCATTATTCCAATAAGCTCGAGATAAGCAGTATCCTATTTCTGGATTCCCATCTATATAATCGACAACATCTATTGAACCAATTAGTTTTCCACTATCTTTTAGTGTTATTCCATATCTTATTGTTTTTGGATTATCATATTCCTTAATCCAATGATTAAGAATACACTTGGTGACTTCAACATTTTCATGAGGATTCCATGTCATATGCTTAGTGACTTCTATATCATTACACCATCCATCAAACATCTCTTGAGCGTCACCAACATTAAGTTTTCTAAGTATTAAACGCTTTGTTTCAATAACGCCATTTGCTTTCATCTTATTTATCCTCAACTAATTAACTAAAATATGACTCCTTTATTTTAATATACATATTCCAAAGTTCTTAATCATCAAAACCTTAGATATGCAGAGAAATTTTATACTCTGTATAAAAACATTTTCCCACAAGTTGTGGGAGAATTGGTGATGGTTCCTTGGGGCCATCATAGAATCATTATTGATAAGTGCAAAACAATAGAGAAATGTTTGTTTTATATTAGAACGACCATCGAGAACAATTTATCTAGATATGACTTAGAAAGCCGCATTTTGGCAAACGTATTTGAAAGAAGTCAAAACACATTAGATATCTTCTCGGAAACACTACCTTCTATTGAATGGGGAATAACTAATCAAATTATGAAAGATCCTTACGAATTTGATTTCCTAACAATTAGAGAAGATTATGATGAAAAGGAATTAAAAGATGAACAAACAAAATATATAGAGTCTTTTTTGAGCTACTTATGCTGGAAAAGCAGTGCGTTTATTGCTCGAATATGCCAGAAATATCTTGTGATTTGTTGTTGTATAACATTAAAACTTGTTTTTAAATATTCTAAACTCATTCAGTATGAGTTATGAGCATATATCAAGAAGCCGCATTAATAATCAATAACCTCCCAATATCCGGCTTTTCTAGATTCCATTCTTTTTAGCAAATCTTTTTTCATCAAATTTTCAATGTGCCTATAAATAGTAGGTTCTGTTTTTCCTATTTTTTTAGATAATTCAGGAATAGTAATGTATTTATTCTTTTTAATCTCAGACATAATCGCCTTATCTAACTCATTTATCTTATCATTTATCTTATCATTTCAATAACTTAGTGCTAGATAAATGAAATTTATAAATGGAATAAATTATCATTTTTTATTACACCACATATAGTTTTTCGTTTGAAAGAAACGATTGACAAAATTGAGCATTATATACCAAAACAAAACCCCCATTAATCGTACGCTACTGGTACAAATTTCGGGGGATTTCATCTATTTGGTGCCGTCTATCGGAATCGAACCAACAACCTATTGATTACAAATCAATTGCTCTGCCAATTGAGCTAAGACAGCATATCTTGGTGGACACTACAGGGATCGAACCTGTGACCTCTTCCGTGTGAAGGAAGC
>CAMYVX010000022.1 GCA_947302535.1 uncultured Caryophanales bacterium | reverse complement strand
AGATTACTTCCAACAATAGAGGCGAATGTTGCCGCTTTACTGGTACATATGTTGGAATAAAGTATGCTCATAGGAATATTGTTGATCACATTACTCATAAGCATGGATGAGATTCCATATGTCCATATCTCATTAGTGTGACTTAAAAGGTCGGTTAATTTAGCAGTCACACCTTGATAATTTAAGGCCACAACAATCACAAACATAGATAAAAAGAATGGGATTAATGGATAAGGAAGTTTCTTTAAGGAATTAGTGAGATCATTAAATCCTTTCTTTTGAATGATAGATAAAACACAAACACAAAGAAGTAGTGATAAAACACATATTAAAGAAACTAACCACATCTCTATATTTAAGTAGTTTGATAATACTAAGAAGATTAAACAAACGAATAAATGGATGAGACCAATTATTAATCCTAACTTGTTATTAATTGATACTTCTTCAACATTAGAAGATAGAGGAGCTTTTAGTTTTTTACTAAATAAAAGTATCAAAGCTAAGTACTCAACTAAACCAGCACATAAGGTAGGAAGGGCCATAACCTTAAAATAATCAAAGAATGAGATTCCATGAGATGTTGCTAAATAGATATTAGTGGGATTACCGATAATAAGCATGAGTGACCATGTATTCGCGGCCACAAATTCTGCGACTAAATAAGGGATAGGGTTGATTTTCTCGTTTTTACAAAAGCAACATATGAATGGTGTGAAGGTCAATATCACGATGTCGTTTGAAGTAAAGACGGTTAATATAGCAGTGAGAAAATAAAACAAAGAAAAAAGCAAAAATTGGTTATTTTTTGCGTGTTTTGCAGCGAAATTTGCTAAATATTTAAATAATCCTACTTCATCAAGATAGATAGAAATGATGGTCATTGAGAAGAAAAGGATGATGATTTTAATTGGGTTAATGGAGTTAGTAGCGGTTAATTGATTCCATACTTCCTCTATAGGCGCTAGAGAAAAGATTAAAAGCACTAAGGCTCCTAAAAGTGCGATAAGCCAATAAGTAGATAGAGTGACTTTTCCAATCCTTATTTTTGGGAAGAAGAGGATTGATAACATCACAAGGATGAATGTTAAAGATGAAATAATAATACTCGCAATCATAGTGCCTAGTTATTATGCTCCTTTTTTAAAGGATGTGAAGATATTTTTATTATGAAATTTGTGTGTGATAGAATTAATACACCTATGAGGAATGTCAATCCAAACGATAAAATCGTTATTAACAACAATGAATATCAAATCATTAAACTATTAGGCCACGGGAAAGGTGGTTATTCTTATTTAGCTTCTTCCATAAATGGTTTAGTCGTTATTAAAATGATTCATCATGAGCCTTGCGATTATTATCAATTTGGTAACAAGATAGAAGCTGAATTATATGATTATGAGCGTCTATTCAAAGCGGGTATTAGAATACCTCGTTTATTAGATTTTGATAAAGAACAAGAAATAATAATTAAAGAATATATTGCTGGACCTGTTATTAAAGAATTAGTGGATAATAATGTTAATGTTGAACAATATATTGAACTTATTCAAGAGATGGCTCTATTAGCAAAAAAGGCGAATTTAAATATTGATTACTATCCCACTAATTTTGTGGTTAGCAACAATCAACTATTCTATATAGACTATGAATGCAATGAGTATATGGAAGAGTATAGTTTTGAAGTCTGGGGTAAAAAGTACTGGCTTGATTAACAAATTGGTTTTGTTGCTTTTCTAAAGCAAAAATGATTATATATTCCTATGAATAAAACAAAAAAGATTCTATTTTCAATATATAGTATTATAACCATTTTTTGTTTATTCTATGGTGTCCCATTAACCATCATCAATGCGGGTAAAGATGACTTTTTCATTTACTTAAGCGTCGCTATTATAGGTATTGTTCTTCTTATCGTTATGGCGATTTATATATTAATCAAGCAAAGAAATAAGTGATGGAGAAATAAGAAGAAACAATAGTTTTTAATTTTATTAAGTTCATTAACACTTGTTAGAGCTTGTTCTAGCACTAATATAAGTTAAAGCGGTTATCCGCTTTTTCTTTTTTTGTTGATGTTTCCTTATTATTTATTTCTCTCGTTTACATTACTTCTATATTTCTTTAAAATGGTTTTATTGCAAATAAAACTATGAAAACTAAATCTCTCTTAACTTTATTGACTTTAGCTTTAGGGCTTTCTTTTTTCTCTTATACAAAAGTAAGTGGTGGAATACGAATTAATGATTCCGGTAAATACGCTCCTGAAGGGATGGTAGCATACGCTGCTAGCTATTCTAGTGATGTTACAAGCGAGCCACAATATAGCACTCAAAATAATAAGACTTTCCAATATCTTAATCTTGGAAGCACTCTTGAACATTATCGTGGTGATAGTGTTAAGGTTGGTATTATCGATTCTGGCATTAATTATGACCATGAGGATTTTATGGTTAATAGCTCTACTAAAGTTAAGGGTGATTCGAAATATTATTCTTATGAGTCATCTAAATGGGTTTACTATAAGGCCTCTCAACACGGTTATTCTTATATCGATGATTCTTTAGGACATGGCACTAATGTGGCCGCAACAGTTGCTGCTGCGGTTAACGGTATTGGTGGCTTAGGACTTGCTCCTAATGTTGAACTATATGTTTATAAAGTTACTAATTCTTCTAACGGCTATGAATTTGGAGCCATTCAGTTGGCGTTGAATGACGCTATAACTCTTGGCTTAGATATTATTAACATGTCTTTCCAAAGCTATGAAAACGCGGTTTCATATGGTACAAGCAGTATGCCAGCCTCCAAAGGCTGTTCGACAATTATGTCGTATTATTTAAATCAAGCTTATAATGCTGGTATTACTCTTGTTGGAGCCGCTGGCAACTATAATACTGACGAACCATCTTACCCAGGTTCAAACGACCATGTTATTAATGTTGGCTCTTTAGATGCAACAGCAAGTGGTAAGGCTGGTTATTCTAACTATGGAGATACGATTGATTTAGTGGCTCCTGGTTATGTATATGTTGCTGATAAAGATGGTAATAGTTCATATAAAAACACTAGTGGTACTTCTTTTTCCGCTCCACTTGTCACTGCGGCTATTGCTTTATATAAACAACAAAATCCAAGTGCAACTCCAGCACAAATTGAATCTGCATTGTACGCTTCTTGTGATCCTATAGATGATAGTTCCTCACCATATACCAATTGGGCAGGACATGGTTCTTTAAATGTTGCTAATTTTTTAGGTTTTAGCGAAGATGGCCCATCAAGTATTACAATCAACAATACTGAAGTTGTTGATGGTGAATTAGCTTTAGAAGTTGGAGATACTTTTGATTTATCTTGGACAGTTAACGGCAGTGGAACATTTGATGATAGTGTTTCTATTTATCCATTAGAAGATAATGGCACATTATCAGTTGATGAAAATGGACATATTACAGCTTTAGCAGCCGGAGAAGATTTTGTCATAATTGAATCTAACGCTGATGATAGTGTTTATGCATCAGTTGATATAACTGTTACTTCTGCTTCCTCCCCTACAGTGAGTTCTGTAACTGTTTCTCCTTCTAATTTAGCATTAGATTTAAATGGAACAACTTCTGGAAGCTTGACTGCCACTGTAAACGGAACTGGTAGCCCTTCTCAAGCAGTAAACTGGAGTAGTAGTAACACAAGCATTGCTACTGTTAGTAATAGTGGTGTTGTTACCGCCAAGGCAGTTGGTAATGCAACTATTACCGCGACCTCAGTAGTGGATGGCACAAAATCTGGAACTTGTAGTGTTACTGTTAGCGCTAATAGAGTGGTTATTGAGGTTGTTGAAACTAATTTATCTTCAACAATTACTTGGCCAAGTTCTCCGACTCCATCCATTAGTGGAGATCTTACTAATGTAAGCGCAACGGCAAGTGGCAAAACTGCTTATGAATCAAGCTCACTAAGACTTGGAACGAGTAAAGGTGGTGGAACTATTACTATAAGTGCAACGCAAAGTATTACCAAAGTTGATATTGTTGCTAAATACTATTCATCAAGTTATTCAAGTGCCGTCCTTAAAGTGGATGGACAAAGTGTTACTCCGTTAACTAGTAGCTATCAGACTTATACAGTCACACTAGCGAGTGCGAAGACTTCATTCACTGTTCTAACAGAGAATTCTTCTAGTAGAATTAACATTCAATCCATTACCTTATATTCTCAAACATCTCAAGAAGTTGATATTTCCTCCACTCCTGATTGTGTGGGATTAGAAAGCTTTATTGATAATTATATGCATATGGATTATGTTGATAATCTTGGCTACTGTAAGGATGAGGTCCATCATTATTATTCTTCTGCAAGAACTGCTTTTAACGGCCTTAATGAACATCAAAGAGAATTATTCACCACGAATACAGCGTATTCCGTTGAATGGAATAGATTATCTACTTGGGCTGAGTTTAACGGCGAATCTCTTGATGAAGATAATTACTTATCCTTAAAAGTTTTAGCGTATAAAAATAATGTTAATAATGACTCTATGTTAGTGGTGGTGATTATGATTTCCTTAATGACCACAACATTCACACTTCTTTGCTTGACGATTAAAAAGAAAAGAAATAAAAGACATTAATAATTATTGAATGACCACCACTCGATGGTGGTTTATTATATTGAAAAGTTGTATGGATAATAAACATATGCTATCATATGCTTATAAGAGGCCCGTTTTCATGTCATTTAATCAAAAAGACTACATCGATAACTATAACAAACAAACATATAAGATGTTTCCTTTTCGAGTGAGAAAAGATGATAAATTAGTTATTGATAAATTGGCATCCGTTCCAAATTTGAATAAATATATTTATTCATTGATTGATAATGATATCAATCCATCTGTATTGACAATTAAACAAATCAAAGAAAGAATATTACCTATTCTAGCTAAGCACAATATCCACGAAGTCTATTTATATGGTAGTTATGCTAGAGGGGAAGCTAAAAACACAAGTGATGTTGATATTTATTGTGAAGCAGGTGACATTAAAACTTTTATCGATCAAGGGTTTTTAGAAGAGGAACTAGAAGAGTCATTAGGCAAAAAAGTAGATATCTTATTTATAGGAACTTCGTTAAATGACTTTTTTAAAGAACAATTGGAAGGAGACAAAATTAAATTATGTTAAGTGTGAAAGAAAAAGGGATTTTATTAGCTATCATTAAACACTGCAATAAGATTAATGAAAAGATGAACGGACTAACCCGTGAACAATTTGATGAAGATGAAGATGTTTTAGAAATCATATGTTTTAACATTCTTCAAATTGGTGAACTTGCAAAGAATTTGGAAGCAGATTTCATCAATAAATACAATGCTGTTCCTTGGAAGGAAATAAAAGGCATGAGAGACAAAGTCGCTCATGGCTATGACAAGATAGATAAAGATAGGGTATGGAACACAGCTCTTTATGATATCAATTCGTTATTAGATTATTGTAAAAGCATCATTAGTTGATCTGACGAAAACTAATTTATAAAACAATTGATTATACCTTTAGATATTTATAAAATCTTAGCAATAGGAATTGCTAGATATGAATAAGAAAAAACTAACACTTTTGTTTTCAACTTTATTGTCGACTTCTTTTGTTGTTGGTATGATTGCTTTCTCTTTTAAGGATAGCAATCTCACCAATTCATTATCTAAAGAAGATACTTACTCTTTAGCGCTTAACACTTCTTCTCAGATTATTAATGGTGCAAAGACATCATTAAATAATGATGTAACATTTATTTCTAGCGATGTAAGTGGCGATAAAATCAGCATTAGTAAGAATGGCTATTTCTATAACTCTAATAAAATTAAAGGCATTAACCGTATTAGTGCTTCTATATATTCAGGTTCTATTCAGATTTGGTATGGACAATATACTGATAGTAACTATCACTGGATTTCCTATACCACATCTTCAACTTATGATTTGAGTGATATCCATCCTAACTTTTTTAAGATTGTTGCCACAAGTGACACGATCCTTAATACTGTTACCATTGAGTATTCTTGTGAAGATACATATGTTGATTTAGATGTAAGCACTGATTACTCCATTTATATTAATGATGAAAGAGTAGAAGAATTAATTGATGTCACTTCTTTAAAGCAAGAAGGAGAAACATGGATAAAACAATTTAAGGTTATTACCGATGTCTATGCCGGAGATGTTTTAACATTCAAGAAACAAGATAGTTATATTAATGTTGATGCTTCTGGGGACGGAAACAACCTTAGTGTTCTCTCTAATGGCTTTAGAGTAGTTAATAGTACCGAAGAGATGGCTTCACTCTATTTCAAGGTCTATGAGAGCTCTTATGATGTATGGCTTACTGGATATGGAAGTTATGAAGCCACTAATCCAATTCAAAATGCGCCTATATTACAAGCATGGAACTGGAGTGTTTCTACTATTCAAGGAGCATTAGCTGACATTGCTGCAGCGGGCTATAAAGCCATTCAAGTATCTCCATTACAAGTGCAAAAAGATTATTATTCTGGTGGAGGAGTTTGGGGTAACGAATGGTGGAAATTATATCAACCAGTTAGTCTATCAATCGCCACTGGAAATGGAACCAGTAAAAGTGCGATTGGAACGAAAAATGGGCTAATTTCCCTATGTAACGCCGCTAAAAATTACGATATTGATATTATTGTTGATGTTGTTGCCAACCATTTAGGTGGTAGTTCATATAGCTATTTCGATCCCCTTGTTCGGACTTATGAATATGACATCGTTAATGGTGGGCTTTACCATAACTATTCGCAAACAACTAACGATGATTCTGTAATTGCTAATGTTCGTTATCCTCTTGGATCTTACCCTGATATAAAAACTGAATCTAATGTTGTTCAAGGACGTGTTCTATCCTTATTAAAAGAATATTTAGATTGTGGAGTCAGTGGCTTTAGATTTGACGCTGCTAAACATATTGAAACTCCTTATGATACAGAATGTGCTTCTGACTTCTGGCCTACAGTTATTAATGGAGCGAAAAGATATGCTAAAGAAAAAGGATATAAGACCCCATACTCATATGGAGAGATTTTGTATCTAAATACTTATTACCGTAATTATTCTTATTACGCTCCATTTATGTCCGCGACTGAATCTAGTCAATCTTATGATGTTAGAAGAGCGGTTTATTATAAGAGCGATTCATATATCACTAGTGATTATTTAAATGGTATTGGCGCTTCAAAAGCTCTTCTATGGGCGGAAAGCCATGACATTGTTAATTCTTCTTATCAAGGCGCGGGTGATATTGACGCACTAAACGAAACACAGATTAATCAAGCCTACGCGATGCAGGCTTCACGTAGTGACACCGCTGTTTTATATGTTGCTCGTCCAGAAAACTCAAGTACAACAATGGGTAATATCGGTTCTTTATATTACAAAGATGCTGTTGTTAAAGCCGCGAATGAATTCCATAACCGTTATGTGGGTCATAGTGAATATGTCGATGTTAGTGATGGTTGCTTTATTAATCGTCGTGGTAGTGGCTCTATGCAAGGGGCGATGGTAGTTAATATTACCGATTATGAGCAACTTAATGTTAATGTTGGCCTTGCTAATGGAACATATTTAGATTTAGTTTCTAAGAACTATGTAACTGTAAATAATGGAAGAGCGACAATTAGCTTTACTAATAAGGTTTGTGCTTTAGTTCCTGAAAGTATTCCTGAATGTTATGTTGTTGGTAATACAGCTTTTACCGGCACCAGTGAATCATGGTCATATTCTAGTGGAGTAGCGATGAGCTTAACCGCTTCTAACTATGGAGAAGTTGAAAATGTCACTGTTAACGAAGGCAGTGTTATTAAGGTTTATGATAAAGGCCGCGATAAATGGTTTGGTTATGATGACCTTGGCGCGGATTATGCTTTTGCGACACGCGATGGTGACGATAATATTGCTTTAGAAGAAGGAATTTATCATTTTTATCTGAATTCTAGCGATGTTATTTACTTAGTCAAGGCTTCTACTGATGAGCCAGAAGTAAAGACTTATTCTGTCACAAATATGCCAAATTGGATTGGTGATAATAATGCAGATTTATATGCTTGGACATGGGGTGGACATCAAGAAGCCCACTGGGTGAAATTAACTTATTTAGGAACATCTGGTTCATTTGAAGAATATAACGATATTACTGGATTCAAGCTAATTAGAACGGAACATGATAAAGCACCATCTTGGCAGGACAAATGGAATGAACTCGCAAATGATATTAATGTCGTTAGTGGTGTTTATTCTTACGAGGCATCTAGTTGGAATTAAATGATTAATAAGTAAAAAAAACACAGCTTACGACGAGCTGTGTTTTACTATATTTAGAATTCAGTTTTAGATTTATAATCCTTATAACTTGGATCGATAATGATGAGTTCAGAGAAGTTATCGATTTCAGTAACGTATTTCTTTTTACATTCTCTAACTTCAATCTTGAAGTCTTTCTTACAAATTGTAAGTGGGACATTATCCCAATATTTTTCTTTACCGCCTCTAGAGTTAAATACTTTAACTATATCTTCTCTAAGTTTCATAGAATCTTTTTCATTCCAATAGGAGATACCAATCATGTGCCAGCAGTCTTCTCCACCGACAGCAACACGGTCGATATAATTACCTTTCTTAAAGAAGCACCAGTCATCAGTTTCTGAAACGTGAGCGCCTAAATAGTTAGATGAATATTGATATTTAGTAATAACTGAAGGATTGGAGATAACTAAGTCAGCTTCACAAATATAACATCTATCAATAATATCTTTAGCCGCATACATTGAAGAAATGTTATTAGATTCGTTATAGATTGGGTTTTCAATGAACTTGATGGTTGGATATTTTTCTAATAGTTGTTTAAATTGTTCTTTTTTATAGCCAACAATGATAGTGATGTTTGTAATATCTTTCGCGTATAAGGCATCTAATAAGGTATCAATGATACGAACTCCATTAACTTTCACTAATGGTTTAGGTGTATCTAAAGTGACAGGCGCCATTCTGGAACCAAATCCAGCAGCGATAACAATCGCTTTTCTTACTTTATAAGGTTCGAGTAACTTATAGCCTTTTTCCGTAATTTCAATTGTCTTATTTTTGTGGACAATGATGACGTCGTTTTCAATAAATTCATTGAGAATTTTATTTGTGGTACCTAAAGATAAAGTAATACCATCGGCAATTTGTCTTTGATTTAATGGTTTCTTATTATGATCATCTAAATAAGTTAAGAAGCTGAATTGATTTCTTGTGAGTTCCATTTTTGTTTCCACCTTTCCTTTATTAAGCTTTTCTAGCCATTTACTCAAGTAATCGAATCCAATCTTGGCTCCGAAGTTAATGAGCAATATCAATGAAGAGATAACTGATTCCATTTCCCATATCGCTTGTGCTTCATAAGTTGTGATTGATACAGCAAGTGGTTGAGTTGTGTATGTACATAAGAAGCTAACCGCGGAGATGGTAATCATACTGTTGATGAATAAGTATGAGAACATTTGTACGAGAGTGCCTATGGTATTAGGCACCATAACTTTGAAGAATAAGCTTACATGTGATATTCCTAAAGTGTCCGCGACTGTTTCATAGTTTTTATTAATCTTATCAAAGGCATTTTTCGCCATGAGATAAGGAGATGAGAAGTAGTGAATGATATTCACCACAATTAAGATCGTAATTGTGCCAGCGAACCAGCCAGTTGTATCAGCGAATAAGAATACATAACCAATACCAAGAACTAATCCAGGAACCGCGAGGGTAGCAATTGAGATAAGGTGTAATGGCTTAGCCATCTTTCCTGAGGTTCGTACTGAAGTATAAGCTGCAGTATATGCCACAATGGTTCCAAATATACCAGCAAAGAGTGATATCACTAGTGAGTTAATAAGGAAGTCAACAATTGAGACTGTGCTATATGGGGAGAAAGCATTAACATAATTTTCAAATGTAAATGTCATGTCGCTTGGGAATCTCTTCACGAATGATATAACAATGAACGCTAAGGAAGGGATAAATAAGACGACCGCCATAAAGATGTTGATAACTAGTCCAGTAATGTTAAAAGCTTTACTTGGAGCAATGTTTTCTTTTTTCGCAGTACCATCACTAGTGTCTTTATTTAAAACATCAAAGACGAAAGCCACAATTGCGGGAAGTAACAGAACAAGCGAGATAACCGCCCCACGGCCATATTTAAAACTAGAAAGTACTTGTTCATATAAATACATTGGTAATGTTTTGACCTTACCAGCGACTTCCATAGGGAGACCATAATCTGCGAAAATTAATGTAAAACTCGCAAAAAAGGCGGAAATTAACGTAGTTTTTAAATAAGGAATAGTAATTCCAAAGAATGTTCTAAGCCTTTTAATTCCTAGTGTATTCGCGGCGTCATAGACGCTTCTATCTTCATATAAAAATGCATCATAAATAAGTAAGAATGCGACTGGGAAAGAGAAGACAACAGAGCCAATAATTAAGTCGAAGAATCCGAGTCCATCAAACTTTAAGCCAAACATTTGATCAAGGAATCCACCAACACCAAATAAGGTTCTTACTCCTAAACCAATAGAGATTGTAGGAATAAGCATTGGGAGTGTTAAAAGTATAACAAGCCACTTCTTTCCTTTAACTTGGATACGGCTAAGGAAGTAAGCGGCAATTGTCGCTAAAACAACCGAGATAATTGTTCCTATACTTGTATAGATTAAGGAATTACCGATAGCCTTATAGAAGTTATTATCTTTAAAGACAAATCCAAAGTCATTGCCATTGACTTTAAAGAGCATGACAATAAGCGGAAGGATCAAAAAGATGAATAGGATAATGAATAATCCTATTTGTAAATATAAAGATGGTTTTGTTTTCTTTAATACATTTTTCATCTTATTTACTTCGTGCTATCGAGGATGGCTTTGGCCTTCTCATCGAGGTGATTGACTACAAACTTTTTCACAAAATCGTTTTGTGGATGTTTATAGATATTGTTTGGGGTATCGTATTGAACAATATGGTTATCGTTCATGACAATGATGCGATCAGACATAGAGAAAGCTTCCTCTTGGTCATGAGTAACATAAATCATTGTTTTATTGAGTTTCTTTTGTAACTCTTTAATCTCTTTTCTAAGAGACATACGAATGTCAGCGTCTAGGGCCGCCATTGGTTCATCAAAAAGAATAATATCTGGATTTAATGCTAAGGTACGAGCGATAGCCACTCTTTGTTGTTGACCGCCACTCATCTTGCCTGGTTTTTTAAGAGCGAATTCGCTTAAACCAACGATAGCTAAAACATCATCCACTCTTTGTTTAATTTCTTCTTTCGGAAGTCTTTGTGCTTTTAAAGCATAGGCTACGTTATTCCAGACATTCATATTGGGGAATAAGGCATAGTTTTGGAAGACTAAGCCCATTCCTCTTTCGCTTGGTTTTTTATTAGTGATTTCTTCCCCATCTTTTAAGATTGAGCCAGTATCACTTTTTTCAATACCAATAAGAATCTTAAGTAATGTAGTTTTGCCACATCCAGAAGAGCCTAAGATAGAGATAAATTCCCCCGATTTAATATCGAAGGAAATATCTTCTAAGATAATTTGGCCATTATATTTTTTGTTGATGTTAACAACACTGATTTTATTTAAATTGTCCATGAGTCTAAAAGTTCGTTTTTATAATTTGGATCAAGAAGGTTCTTCATTGGGGTGTAATCAACACCATAATCAGATGGTGATTTCCAGTTTGGAACTGTAACTTCTTTCATATATTCTGGTTTATAAATTGTTTCAGGAACGATTTGAGAATTATCTAAATAGTTGACATAGTCAAAGAAGTAGTCATAAACCTCTTTCACAATTGGGTTAGATTGTTTTCCATTAATCATACCCATAGTGTAAAGGGTATATGGAGAACCTTCAGAGAAATAGGTAATACCGATATCATCATTCTTATTCGCGTATTCAACAGCTTGGAAGTGCATACCTAAACCCACAGCGATTTCTTTTTTATCAATGCCTTTAACTGGTCCACTTCCTGAAGAAGACCAATCTTTGACGTTAGCGTTTAAGCTTTCGAAATAATTTAAGGCAGTTTCTTTACCATATAAGCTAGCTAAACCATTATAGAAATAATATCCAGTACCACTGCTCTTTGGATTTGGCATGATGATGGAGTTTCTATATTTAGAGTCTAATAAGTCATCATAAGATGTTGGTACATCATTACCCACTAAGGATTTGCTATAGACAATGCAACCCGCTTCCTTATCTTGAATATGATATTTCTTATGACCTTTTCTAATAGAGCCATCCGCTAAAGTGGTGTCTTTTTGGTATTCAAGAACTTCATCCACATAGTGGCTGGTATCATAATCAGAAAGATCGGCGAATAAATCTGGATTCTCTTGTAAAAGAATCTCGGCATTAGTGATTTCAATGCCAACAAAGATATCAGCAGTAGTTCTTGTGCCTTGAGCTTGAAGTTCACTCATTAAAGCACCAGTAGTCTTAGAGACGATTTGAATATCGTAGTTAGGAAATTTAGATTTTAATTCCTTATTAAATAATTGGATTCTATTTTCTTCATGTGCGGTGAAGATATAAACTGTATTCTTCTTGCTGCAGCCACAGCCTGTGAGGGATGTTGCGAGCAACACACTGAATGGTAGAATTTTGAGTAATTTGTTCATTTTTCTTTTACCTCTCTTGTTCAGATGAACTCATACTATACGATAATTTGAACAAAAGCAAACATAAATTTTCATTTCTTTAAAAGTAACTCATCAAAATGAACAATAGAAAAAACGCCATATTTATGTTATAAGGCGCAATTTCGCTGCAAAAGTTTATTGTTTTATCTATTTACCAGTTAATTACTTCTACTTTATCAATTAGTTTTAAAACTTCATCATTTGGTTCTTCAAACTTTTTCACAAGACCTTCTAAGATAAAATCAGGCACTCTGACCTCAACCGGTCTTTGATTATTATAGAAGCGACTTTTCTCTAATGTTGATGGAAAGAGGACAAGAATCTTTTTATCAAATTCTGGAGTAGTGGAAAGATATTTAATTCTTACTTCGTTGGTATCGTTTAAAGCATCAAGAATGACGGTGGCGTCTTCTTTAGCGCCATATTCATGAATTCTTTTATCGAATAATTCCCAGACTTCTTTTTGCTTTGTGTGATCTTGATAATCACCATGAGTAACTTCCATACGAATATCATCGCTATTAACGATATAGGTATTGGGGTGATTTTTGATATATTCTTGTGCCCAAGTAGTTTTCCCACAAGCGGGATAGGCTGAGAGCATAATCAATGTTTTCATATTGTCTCCTTTAGTGTCCAACCTTCAAAAGGATGTTTACCGTTATAATATAGAAATAAATGAGATATTATTCAAGTTTTTTATAAAATAAAAAGACCAACTTTTCAGCTGGTCTATATGTATTTGCTTTTCTTAGGCTTTTAAATTGCAAGCATCAATAGCGTCTTGTGTGGCTACAAAGCAAACGTTATTGTGTTGGCCAATTTTAGCACCTATGTCATATTTGGAGTTTAAAGCTGTGGCATAGGAAGCGAGGATTTCAGCAGCATATTTTGTGGTGAAATCATCGGCTTTAGAAATGCTTGAGAAATACCAGCCCATAAAGGCACCTTTGACTTCTTCGCCACTCATCTTAACCGCACTGATGTAGTTTTCTAAACCATCAAAATCTTTTCCGCCTTCACTAGATTTATATTCATCTGCGGATTTAAGTGTAACGGAATAACCAGCACCTTCTAATGTTTTTTTATTGCTTGAAGCAGAGATAGTGGAACTACAAGCAGAAAGTAAAAATGTTGAGGCTAAGCCAAATAAAGCTAATGATAATTTCTTCATATTAATTATCTCCTTTCTAAAAGTATAACATTTTTTATAACTTGTTTCATTTATTTTGTGTAAAATAAACAAGATTGGAAAATCCTATGAAGATAGAATACAGGAAAGACTTGTTCTACATTCTCCTATTTAGCAGCATCCTCATGTTTATTGGGGCGCCTTTCTTCATGATGGATAGTTTATATCCATTCGATGGTGAGTCTTCGCCCGCGATTGCGGATGTCATTATCTTTTCTTATTTTATATTAGAGGGTATTTTGCTTTTAGTATTTGCCATTCGTTTAAAGAAGTTAAATCCTCGACGAGTGTGTAAGGCTATTGCTATATATGAGTTTATTGTTAGTCCTTTACTTTGTTTCCTTTTCCTTGTTCTATCACTTCTTTTTCCTTACTCCTACAGGAGTTGGATTTGTATCACTGTTACAATCATTTTGTTTTTGATATTGGTTGATAGAATTTTTATTACATTTTATTTTTCTAAGGCCATTAATGCAGGCAATGATGGACTTGTTGGTATCCGTAACCACTCCTGGATTACCTCGGCTATATTCTTAGTTTTCTTCCTATTTTTCTTTTTAGGTCAATTAAAAGTATCTTTAGAGGAATTACTCATTGCACTTATTGCATTTAGTGAGGCAGAGGATGTCGATGTACTTTTAGATGCACTTCCTGCTAGTTATTACATTTGTACCTTAATTCAATTAATATTTGTTTTTATCGCGTTAGTGATGACTTTATATCTAGCATTCTCAACCTTGATCTCAGCGATTGAAAATAGAACTGTTTCATTAAAAAACAATGCCGAATTTACAAAAGCCGTATTTAAAAAATACGATGTTGGATTCTGGTTCGGAATTATTGTGGCCTTAGTCCTTATGATAGCGGCCTTCATTTCCATGATTCAAATTAATTTCAGTTTATATGTTGGTTTAGTCTTCTTATATTTCGTTATTATTGTTATACGTGTACCAACCTATTTCTGGAACTTAAGGATTAATACTAAATATGGCGAAGATACTCATCGTCTATTTGTTGAAAAACATAAGATTATGGTTTATTCCGCGGTCTGTTTATTTATCTATTCAATTCTTTCTTTCGTATTAGGATCTGCGTCTGCGAGTAAGGCTGACGCTTCAAAAAGTGATTTTATCACTTTCGTAGTCTTCGTTCCTTGGGCCTTATTTAAGCTTTATATTGGTATTAGCGGAATGATTAGGGCTCATAAGAGTGGTGACCCACTTCTATATATGAATTCTCGTATTGATTTAATGATTGCTATGTTTACCCTCGCTAATACATTATTCTTAGTCGCTAATTCCACAAAGTTTATTCTCATCTATCTACTTGGATTAATTCTTTCTGTAATATTAGTCGTATATTGTTTTGTCTGCTCTATTAAGATGTTCATTCTTGGCTTACGAGGTCTACACGGAAAACGTTATAGAGCCGAGAGCTGTTTTAATCTTTACTATGAAAAAATGAAAGAAAAATTTACAGCGGCCTTCGCTAAAATTGAAGACAAAATACCACTGAAATTTAAGAAAAAACACGTAGAATAACGTTATTTTATAGAAAAATCATGAATTATTAAAAGCGGCCCCTTGTTTGATTTAGGAGGCCGCTATTAAATTTATAAAATAAAACTTTTTCTTAAAAACAAAATTGTGTTATTATCTTTAGGCAACTTTCTTTGAACGACATTACGGTTCAAGGCGGAAGGAGAAAATTTATGAAGAAAGACATTCATCCAAAGTACAATCGTTGCCAAGTTACTTGCATTTCTTGCGGAGCTACATTCGAAACTGGTTCTACATTAAAAGAAATTAAAGTTGATACTTGCAGCAACTGCCACCCATTCTATACTGGCAAACAAAGATTTGTTCAAGCCGATGGTCGTGTGGATCGTTTCAATCGTAAATACGGTTTAGACAAGAAATAAGAAATATTACTTATAGTAAAAAGAAGTGCGGCGCACTTCTTTTTTAATACTTTCTATAGACGTGGTTAAAGAAGACACACGAAGTTATATGAAGTGGCCATACGAGTATGGCGAATGTATTAGCGATATTTGAATAATCTTTTGTGATGGTTCTTAAGCCCACGAAACAAATAGCGGCGAAAGCAAATATAGTACCTAAAAGGATATATAAGGAGAAATGAGATTTTTCTTGATGGTGGTGGATGGAAGCAAAGATAACATTGAGAAGTAATTCCATACCAACCTCAGCCGCCATGATTTCAACTGCGTCATATTCTCTAAATACTAAATAATATAGGAATGGAGTGGCAATAATGACTGCTAGTCTAATGAGATATTCATAAAGCTTTGGTTTCCAAAATGACATAAGTATTGCAAAAGCAATAAATTGGCAAATAAAGCCACCGATAGATTCATTTACTTCAACAATAATAGTTCTATTGAAGTCCGCGACTAAGAAGAATAAATCAGCAAAGAAGAGGAATAATAAAACTAGATATAAAACATTGTCCTTATCCTTTAATCTTTTACGGGACTTGCCAATAAAAGTTAAAGAAGCAAAGGCAAAGCATGTAATGGAACAAGCTAGTTCAGCCGATTTAATTTGTGCATCCCAAGCATGATCGATCGTGTTATAGATTAAGTGTCCATAGCTCCAACGGAAGCCTTGGAAAACCATCACGGCTAGTCCAAAGATGATGGAGAAGGATAAGTATAGTAAGAATCGAAAACTTCTCTTTCGCATATAATAATTATAAGCAGAGAAATATGTTTTTTAAAAATAAAAACATCTTCCTATTGTATTAATCATTTATTTTCATAAAATAAGTTGTATGGAAAAAAATAATTATCCTTTTGATAGTGAGTTATATCTTGCGATACAAAAGCAAAGTATTTTAGAGAGAATTAAACAATTTGATGGAAAACTTTATTTAGAAGTGGGTGGTAAGCTATTTGACGACCACCATGCTTCACGTGTTCTTCCTGGATTTAATATTGATAATAAGTTCCAAGTCTTAGCTTCTTTGAAAGATCAATTGGAAATTATCATTGTTGTTAATTCTAACGATATCATTAATCGCAAGATTAGAAGCGATACCGGTATTACTTATGATGTTGAAGTTCAAAGACTAGTTTTAACATATAGAGCTTTAGGATTTGTTGTTTCTGGTGTTGTTCTTTCCTTCTATGAGGATAATCCAAATATTGTTGTTTTCTCTAAATTTATTAAATCGCTAAAGATCCCTTTATATCATCATTACAAGATTAATGGTTATCCAGAAGATATTGCCTTAATTGTTTCCCCTAAAGGATTAGGCAAGAATGAATATATTAAAACTGAACGTCCTTTAATAGTTGTGACCGCACCTGGACCAGGTAGTGGAAAATTAGCAACATGCTTATCTCAGTTATATCATGATAATAAAATGGGTATTAAGTCTGGCTACGCTAAATTAGAAACATTCCCTGTTTTTAATCTTCCATTAAACCATCCAGTTAATATTGCTTACGAAGCCGCAACCCTTGATTTAAATGATGTGAATATGATCGACCCATATCATTTGGAGGCCACGAACGAAGTCGCGGTTAACTATAACCGTGATATTGAAGCTTTCCCCTTATTAAAAGCCATCTTTGAAAAGATCTATGGTAAGTCATTTTATCGTTCTCCTACTGAAATGGGAGTTAACATGGTTGGTTTCGCTATTAAGGATGATGAAGCGGTTAAAAAAGCTAGTAAACAAGAAATTGTCCGCCGCTATTATGAGGCGCTTAAAAATAACCTATTAGGAACATATGGAGAAAACGAAGTTCTTAAGGCTAAAATGCTGATGAACCGCGTTAATATCGACATTAGTTCTCGTCCAGTAGTGGAAGTTGCTTTAAAGAAAAGCGCTTCTATAAACGCTCCTGTTTTAGCTATTGAAATGCCAGATGGGAAAATCATTACAGGACGCAGATCTTCGTTATTATCCGCTTCTTCTGCCGCAATTTTGAATGCTTTAAAGTATTTAGCAGGCATTGATGATTCTTTCTTATTACTATCTAGAAGTGTGATAGAACCAGTACAATCTTTAAAAGTTGATGTATTAAAGAACATTAATCCTAAAATAAGATTAGAAGAAATACTTATCGCTTTAGCTATTCAAGCAAACACTAACCCACTTGCTGAGTTGGCAATGAGCAAATTAAAAGATTTAAATGGCTTACAAGCTCACTCCTCTTCTATACTTGCTGCTTCGGATTTGAAAACACTTAATAAATTAGGTTTACAAGTAACTGAAGAACCACAAAACTTTGTTACTATGAAAACAAAGATAGAATAAAGGCGGATCTTGATGAACCGCCTTTTCTCTTATTCAACTGCATAAGTTACTTTCATGCTGTTGAGGAATACTCTTTTTCCGGCTACCTTATTACCGAACTTGAATTGATTTGTTTCAATTTCGTAACTAGCTGTTACCTCTTCAGGAGCGGCTTGGCTACTTCCTGCTGGCAAAGAAGTTTCCTCTTTTTCAAAGACAAAGATTGAACCATTGTCATAAGAGCCATTTACTTTGAAATAGGCTTGAACAGTGAATTCTATTTCTAATATGGTTTTAGAGAATACCATCTTCATTTGCCCATCAGATTTTTGTGAACCAAATGACATAGTGGTGTATCCTTGGGAGAATTCATTTATTTGGACTGGTCCATATGTTTGGATTGATGTTAATAAACCTTCTTTATTGGCTTTAGTATTAAATTCATCTATAAAGGTTTGATATTTATTATCATCAATAGTGTACTTATTGAAATTATTCTTAAAGATAATCTCTACAGTCTCTGTTTCTATTTCTGGCTCAGGCTCGGGCTCTGGTTCGGGCTCAGGTTCTGGTTCTGGTGTAGGAGCAGGAGTGGGTTCATCTGGCTCAGTGGGTGTATTTTCTGGTTTACTAGAACTACAGGCTAATAAGAATGGGATAGTTAATAATATTAATAATTTCTTTTCCATACCTAACATGATACCACATTTTGTATAATAAGGATTAGTATGTCATATATTGTTCACGGTAAATGTATAGATATTTCTTCAGAAGGTAAGGGCGTTGTCAAAAACGGTAAAGAAATAGTTTTTGTTGATGGTCTATTTCCTAATGAAGAAGCCGATATAGAGGTTTTATATCATCGCGCTGGGGTGAGCTATGGAAAGGTGAAGAAACTTTATGTTGTTTCTAATGACCGTATACAACCCAAGTGCAAAGTTTGTACAGCTTGTGGAGGCTGTCAATATCAGCAAATTTCTTATAAGACGCAATTAGAATTTAAAACTAAAAGAGTGAAAGAAGCCTTGCATCGTATTGGTGGGGTTAAATGTTCTATTCCTTTATGCATAGGCATGGACGACCCATATTATTACCGAAATAAGATTCAAATGCCTTATAGCAAAGATAGAAGAGGCAATGTTGTTTACGGTTTCTTTAAAGAAAATTCTCATGAGATTATTCCTGTAAAAGAATGCATGATTGAAGATAAGCGTGCTTCATCTATTCTTTGGGATATAAAAGAACTCTTAAAGAAAATGAATATTCCTATTTATCAAGAAGATAATGGAAAAGGTATTCTTCGCTATGTCTTAATAAGAACTAGTTATCATTATGATGAACTCATGGTGGTCTTAGTCACCTCTATGATGAACTTCCCTGGAAAAAGGAATTTCGTTGAGGCTTTAACTAAACTTCATCCAGAAATAACAACAGTCGTGGAGAATGTTAATAAAAGACACACAAACGTCATTCTTGGAGTAGAAGAAAAAGTGTTATATGGACCTGGCTTTATTAAGGATAAGATTCTTGATTTAGACTTTGAAATAAGTCCATCTAGTTTCTTCCAAGTTAATCCTGTTCAAGTGGAAATTCTTTATAAAAAAGCCTTAAAACTCATTGATTTTAATAAAAAATTGGTTGTTTTAGATGCTTATGCGGGAGTGGGCACGATTGGTTTAATTGCCGCAAGAAACGCGAAAAAAGTCATTTCTGTTGAGATAAATAAAGACGCTCATAGGAATGCAAAAGAAAACGCTAAAAGGAACAATGTTAAAAATATAGAGTTCTACCAAGATGATGCTTCACGATTTATTGATAACTATGACGGAGAACTTGATGTTGTTATCATGGACCCACCACGCAAAGGCAGTGATGAAGTGTTTTTATCTTCCCTTATTCGTAGGGGTATAAAACAAATTGTTTACATTTCTTGTGATCCAGAAACACTTGCTAGAGATATCAAATATTTGTCTACTCATTACATGGTTGATTATGTTCAACCCGTTGATATGTTTCCTATGACTTCTCACGTTGAAAC
>CAMYVX010000021.1 GCA_947302535.1 uncultured Caryophanales bacterium | reverse complement strand
AAGAAATAATAAAATGGTCCAACTTTTTTAATACCACGAGAATCTTTTTTCATAAGTATGCAAGAGTATTTTACAAATAAAAGGTCATAAAAACAAAGTGTATTTATAGACAATGATATTTTTCTAACAAATTGAAGAGATATTTGATACATTTAATTTATGAGATTAATTGTGGATTCTATATCTTCCAATGAATATAAGGATAATATTACGATATCTGAACTTTTAGATTATCTAAATGTCGAGCCAGTACCTTGGCTTGTCGTCTCTGTTAATGAGGTCTTCTTTAAGAAGAAATCATTTTCTGATATCCGTTTACATGATAATGACCGCATTGATTTAATTTATATTAGGGGTGGTGGATAATATGTCATTAACTCCTTTTCAAAAAGAAAAATATATTAAAACTATATCTCTTTTAGATATAGGAGAAAATGGACAAGAGAAGTTGCTCTCTTCCTCTATTTTAATCGTAGGCGTAGGAGGACTAGGAAATCTTATCTTAAGCCAGTTAGTCTCTTTTGGTGTTGGTAATATCGGTATTATAGATAACGATGTTATTCATGAAAGTAATCTACCTCGACAGATTCTCTATAAAGAAAAAGATTTAAACAAATCTAAAGTCGAAGTGGCGTATCAAAGAAATAAAGAGAAGAATGCTGATGTACTTATTAACACTTATAACTGTCGTTTGACTAAAGATAACGCTGCGTCAATATTTCAAGGATATGACATTATCGTGGACGCGACGGATAACTTCGAAACAAAGTTTTTAATTAATGATATATGCGTAGAACTCCATAAACCATTTGTTCATGGAGGAGTGAGCGAGTATCAAGGTCAAGTCTTTACTTATCTACCAACATATAACAAAGACTTTAAATCTATCTTCGATACTTTACCTAATGATAAGGATATTGATACTTCTATAGGTATCTATCCATTGGCACCTTCGTTAATCGCCACTTATGTGAGTGATCAAGTTATTAAGGTTTTATTAAATCTTGATGGAGTATTAAAAGAGGAACTCCTTATCATTGATTTAAAATCGCTATTTATTAAAAAAATTAAAATATGATTATAAAATAATAAGAGGTATTTATGAATAAACTATTACAAGTTTCAAACAAAGTGTTAGATACTATTGTCAATACTCCATTTATCGTTATTTTAACTTGTGTACTTGCCGCAATTTTGGTTCTTGTTGTTGTGGGTAGTATCAAGCTTTATCAAGCCAAGAAAAAGAAGAAAAACAAAGAATAAAATAAATTTTATATAACTATCGCCCTTTGTTTGTTACAATAAGTGTGTTGGAAATTACATAGTGAAAATTAGGAGGGCGATTTTTTATGCTCAAAAAATACCAACAAGAACATGAAGCCCGTTACACACCTCGTTTAGTGATGGAAGAAGCAAGTAGATGTTTACTTTGCTTAGACGCTCCATGTTCAAGTAGTTGTCCTGCTGGTACAGACCCAGCAAAATTTATTCGTTCTGTACGTTTTAAAAACGTTAAAGGCGCAGCCGAAACTGTAAGAATCAATAACCTTTTAGGCGCGATATGCGCAAGAGTATGTCCCACTGAAAGATATTGCCAAGCTGGCTGTTCAAGAAGTGGTATCGATAAACCAATCGAAATTGGTCGTATCCAAAGATATATCACTGATTTTGAAGCTGACTTAGACATGGATATCCTTGAAGCTAAAGAAGGTAATGGCAAAAAGGTGGCCGTTATCGGTAGTGGTCCTGCTGGATTAACCGCGGCTGGCGAATTAGCTTTATTAGGTTATGAAGTCACAATTTATGAAAAAGAGGCGAAAGCTGGCGGATATTTAAGATATGGTATCCCTGAATATCGTCTTCCAAACGAAGTTGTTGATAAAGAAATTGAAAGAATTGTCAAACTCGGTGTTGATATCGTTTTAAATACCAAAGTTGGTGAAGATGTCACATTAGAAGAACTTAAGAAAGAATATGCGGCAGTCGTCTTAGCGGTTGGCTATAGCAAAGGTAAGATGTTACCAATGTTTGAAGGCAATCGTAAAGTCGTCCTCGCGGTTGACTTCCTAAAGAAAGTTAAAGATCGTAAAGGTAACGTTAAAGTTCCAAATAACGTTTTAGTTATTGGCGGTGGTGACGTCGCGATGGACGTTGTTACAACATTAAAAATGTTGGGTGCTGAACAAGTTACCGATGTTGTTTATGAAACATTTGCGGAATTCAAAGCTAGTAAGAAAGAACTCGAAGGCGCACAAAAAGAAGGCGTCTCCATCATTGATGGTTATGTTCCTGTCTCTACTGCTAGAGGTGGCATTGTTAAATTTAAACACCGCTACATCAATTCCGAACTCAAGATTAAAGCTGACTTAATCGTCTTAGCCGTTGGTCAAGTTGCGGATTTAGAAAAATTACCAGTGGAATTAGAAAAAGGTGAGGTCAAAGCTAGTGGTAACCATATGGGCGCGAATGTCTTCTTTGCAGGAGATATTGGACATGGTGAAAAGACCGTTGTCTATGGTGTCAAGTTAGGTAAAGAAGTTGCCAAAGCTGTTGATGCTTACTTAGGAGGTAAATAAGTATGGTACGTAAAGATTTATCAATTACATTCATGGGAGTAAAATTCCCTAATCCATTCTGTTTATCATCTTCCCCAGTTGGTAACTGCTATGAAATGTGTGCGAAAGCCTATGATAGTGGTTGGGGTGGCGTTGTCTTTAAGACAATTGGACCAAAACATTACTTCATTGATGAAGTTTCTCCACGTTTTGACGCTTTAACAAAAGAAAATGAACCATTCGTTGGTTTTAAAAACATGGAACAAATCGCTGAGCATCCTTTAGAAGAGAATCTCGCTGATTTAAGAAAACTTAAAAAGAATTATCCGAATAAAGTCTTAATCGCCTCTATTATGGGTAGTAACGAAGAAGATTGGGAGACACTTGCTCGTTTAGTCACTGAAGCTGGTGCGGATATGATTGAACTTAACTTCTCCTGTCCACAAATGACTTCTCACGCCATGGGTAGTGACGTTGGTAGTAACCCAGAACTTTGTTATAAGTACTGTCAAGCTGTAAGAAGAGGTACTCATCTCCCATTTATGGCGAAAATGACACCAAATATCACTGATATGTGCGATCCAGCGATTGCCTCTATTAGAGGTGGTGCGAATGGTATATCTGCGATTAACACGATTAAATCAATTATTAACGTTGATTTAGATAAGAAGATTGGTTTGCCAATCGTTGATGGAAAATCTTCCATCTCCGGTTATTCTGGTAAAGCTGTTAAACCAGTAGCCTTACGTTTCATTCAACAAATGAGAACTAGAGAAGAACTTAAAGATGTGGAACTCTCTGGTATCGGCGGTATTGAAACTTGGGAAGATGCAGCGGAATTCATCCTTTTAGGATGTAAGAACTTACAAGTCACAACCGGAATTATGCAATATGGCTATCGTATCGTTGAAGATATGTGCAACGGTCTTGAACACTATATGGAAGAACAAGGTGTTGACCACTTAGAAGATTTAGTTGGTTTAGCGAATAAGAACATTATTCCTGCTGAAGAACTTGATCGTGATTATATCGTTTATCCAGAAATCGATAACGACAAATGTGTTGGCTGTGGTAGATGTGTTATCTCCTGTTTCGATGGTGCCCACCAAGCTATGGAATGGCACGAAGAAAATAGAAGACCAACATGTAACCACGATAAATGTGTTGGCTGTTTACTCTGTGGTTTAGTGTGTCCAGTAGGCGCGATTAAACCAGGCGAAAGAGTCTTAAAACCAGGTAGAAAAGCCAAGAATTTAAAGAAAATGGTCTTGCAGACCACAATGGAAAAACTTTGATGAAAATTATTATCTCTTAAATATGAAGTAATCGACCAGTATTTATTGAGATGGTATTTCTTAGGCCGGGTGATTGAATCCCGGCTTTCTTTTCATTAAAATGAAATAGAGGTATTAAACATATGAGAAAAGATTTTGGCGCAAAGACATGGCTATATCCTATGCCTGTGTTAATTATTGGAACATATAATGAAAAAGGTGAAGCTAACGCGATGAATGCGGCGTGGGGAGGAATATATGATTATAATCAAATCACTATTTCCTTATCTAAACACGCGACTACAGAAAACTTTATGAAAACAAAAGCTTTCACTGTTTCTGTGGCCACAAAAAAGACTGTAAAGGCTTCTGATTACGTTGGTTTAGTTTCTTTTAATAAAGAACCTAACAAAATCAAAACAGCGGGATTACATCAAATTAAAAGTCAAAATGTGAACGCTCCATTATTTGAAGAATATCCTTTTACTTTAGAATGTAAAGTTGTCTCGTTTGAGGAAGGCACTTTAGTAGGAGAGATAGTAAATGTTTCTATTGATGAAAGTGTCTTAACTAACGATAAAGTTGATATCAAAAAATTAGAGCCAATTGCTTTTGATCCTATTAACAATAAATACATTCTTTTAACTGAAGAAGTCGCTGACGCTTTTAAGGTTGGCTTAACATTGAAATAATGAAATATTTTATCTTCTCTATTGATGATGGAACTATCTATGATAAGAAAGTTATCGAGATCTTTTCTAAATACAATATAAGAGCTTCTTTTAACCTCAATAGCGGTCTTACAAACTATGTTTGGTATCTAAATGATTTAGCGATAAAACGTTTAAATCTCGAGGAAAACAAGAGCATTTATAATAATCATGAAATTGCTTCGCATTCATTAACGCATCCTCATTTAACCCAATGTAGTGGTGAGCATATCGTTTATGAGGTGGGTCAAGATATCACTAATCTAGAGAGAATTTTCTCTAGAAAAGTTACGACTTTTGCTTTCCCTTTTGAAGATTTTGATGATAGATGCATTGACACAATTAAGTACATCAAAAATATTCAAATTATTCGTTTATCAGAAATTGATGATTCATTCGCATTTCCAAGTGATTTATATCATGTTAAAATCACTTCATTAGGCATTGATGATGCATTAAATAAGCTTGATAGATTTATCAATTCTAAAAACGCGAAATTATTCACTTTTGTCTTCCATTCTTATGACTTTGAAGTGAATAATAATTACAATAAATTGGAGCTTCTTTGTCAAAAAATAAGCAAAGAAAAATCAATTAAAATTATCACAATGTCGGAATTAAGCAAAATCAAAATTCAGGAGATTATATGAAGCTTATTAATAAATTAATTCTCTTCTCAGTTCTTCCGTTAACACTTGCTTCTTGCACGAAGAAAGAAGAGATTTCCTATGAAGATTTTTTAAAGATTGCTAAGGAAACAGAAATACCTCCTCATAAAGCAGTAAAAGTGGAAGCAAAACGCCTAATTACAATTGATGAAGAAATAAAGACTGATGATAAAATAAATGCGAACTATAAAGACCAATTTGGAAAATGGGTTCTTGAAGACAGTGACAATAAAGATGAAGATTTTCTTTATTTAGTGAATACCGCTCTTAACTATCGTTCGTTTATGATTGATGATAGTGAAGACAATAGGTACTACAAATATAGTGATGGTGAAACTTCTGCGGAAGTGAAATATGAAACTGATACCGAAGGTATAACTATATCCACTAAAGGAATTTATCAATTCGATAAATATGGACAAATCATAGAGCTTGAATTTGAGGAATCTATCACAAAAGACAATATTAAGACAGTTACTTTAATTCAATATGAGGCCTCTTATTCCGAATAATAAGAGGTTTTTTTCTTGCTCGAATAAATTTTTTATTCACATACAAGCACGTAGGTGTGTAAAATATATGCGCTGGTTTTAAAACCCACAGGAGGTCATTATGGCACATTTACAAGAAAGTGCTGTAAAGCAAATTAAAGAAATAGTGGAACGTTACAAGAACGAAACCACACCTTTAATGATGATTCTCGAAGACATTCAAAAAGAATATGGCTATATTCCTTTAGAAGTCCAAGAATTAGTCTCTGATTTAACTGGTATTCCTGTCAGTGAAATCTATGGTGTTGTTACTTTCTATTCGTTCTTCTCACTCACACCAAAAGGAAAATATGTTATTGGTGTTTGTTTAGGAACTGCCTGCTATGTTAAAGGCAGTCAATTAGTTCTCGATAAATTCGGTGAATTATTACACATTCAACCAGGTGAAACAAGCGAAGATGGTTTATTCACTTTAGACGTCTTACGTTGCGTTGGCGCTTGTGCGATTGCTCCCGCGGTCACAATTAATGGGAAAGTCTATCCACAAGTGAAGGTTGATGGTGTGGCAAAAATTATCAGCGATATTAAAGCACAGGAGGCCGCTCAATAATGGAAAAGATTACTAATGAAAAACAATTAGTGGAACGCATCCAACATTGTGGTGAATGCCTCAATAAGAAATTCCACTGCGAGGATGGTAAAAAAGCTATCGTCGTCTGTGGTGGTACAGGATGTTTATCCTCTGATTCAGCTTTAATTTTGAAAAAATTACATGAAGTTATTAAAGCTAAAGGATTAGAAGGAAAAGTCAGTGCTAATATCGTTGGCTGCTTTGGTTTCTGTTCACAAGGACCATTTGTGAAAATCTTCCCAGATGAAACTTTATATACAAAAGTGAAAGTCGCGGATGTGGAAGAAATCATTGAAAAAGACATCATTGGTGGTGAAGTAGTCGAAAGATTACTCTTCGTTGATCCAACCACCAAGGCTAAAGTCGCTAAACAACACGACATTAATTTCTATAAATTACAAAAAAGAGATATCGCTTTAAGAGGTAATGGTGACATTAACCCTGAGGATATCAACGAAGCATTAGGCGATGGCAGCTTCCTTGCCTTAAAGAAAGCCTTATTTGAAATGACTCCACAAGATGTTATTGATGAAGTCTTAAAATCAGGTTTAAGAGGTAGAGGTGGCGCTGGCTTCCCAACGGGAAGAAAATGGCAATTTGCTAAAAACGTCGCTAGTGAAGAAAAATACATCATCTGTAATGGTGACGAAGGTGACCCAGGTGCATTCATGGATCGTTCTATCATCGAAGGTAACCCAGTCAACGTTATCGAAGGTATGATGATTGCGGGCTACGCAATTGGAGCGAAAAACGGTTACTTCTATATCCGTGCTGAATATCCAGTCGCAGTCGAAAGATTACAAAAGGCGATTAAAGACTTAGAAGAAGTTGGTTTATTAGGAGACCATATTTTAGGAACAGACTTCTCCTTCCGCTGCCACATCCGTTTAGGCGCAGGCGCGTTCGTTTGTGGCGAAGAAACCGCCTTACTTAATAGTATTGAGGGTAAACGTGGTATGCCACGTCCTCGTCCACCTTTCCCAGCTGTTAAAGGTTTATGGGATAAACCAAGCTGTATTAACAACGTCGAAACACTTGCTAACGTCGCTTATATCATTAGAGAAGGCGCTGATCATTATGCTTCCTTTGGAACTGATGATAGTAAAGGCACTAAAGTGTTCGCTTTAGGTGGAAAAGTTAATAATGTTGGTTTAGTTGAAGTCCCAATGGGAACAACTTTAAGACAATTAATTTATGATATCGGTGGTGGTATTCCAAATAACAAGAAGTTCAAAGCCATTCAAACTGGTGGACCTTCTGGTGGATGCTTAACCGAAAAAGACCTAGATACTCCAATTGATTACGGTTCATTAATTGCTCGTGGATCCATGATGGGTTCTGGCGGAGCGATTGTTATGGATGAAGATAACTGTATGGTTGACGTCGCTAAATTCTATATGACCTTCATTTGCGATGAATCATGTGGTAAATGTTCTCCATGCCGTATCGGTACTAAGAGAGTCTTAGAAATCTTAACTCGTATTTGTGATGGTAAAGGTCAACCAAAAGACTTAGAAGAATTACAAGAATTAGCCCATGTTGTCAAAGACAACTCCCTCTGCGGACTTGGTCAAACAGCGACTAACCCAATTCTTTCTACCATGGCGGCCTTCCCTGAAGAATATCGCGCTCACGTATATGATCACAAGTGTCCAGCCCATGTCTGTAAGAGCATGATGGAATACTATATTGTTCCAGAAAAATGTATGGGTTGTACATTATGTTCTAGAAACTGTCCAGTTTCTTGTATCACAGTCACTGATCAACCAGCGAAATTACCTGGTAAATTCATTCACCATATTGACCCAATGAAGTGTGTCAAGTGTGGTTCATGTATGTCTGGATGTCGCTTCGGCGCCATTATCAAGAAATAAGGAGGAACGATTTATGGCATTAGTTAACATTAAAATCGATGGTCAAGCCTTCCAAGTTGAAGAAGGTTTAACAATCCTCGAAGCTGCAAAAAAATGTGGCTTCAACATTCCTTCTTTATGTGCCTTCAATCATGGTAAATGTTCTTTAGCTTCTTGCCGTGTTTGTTTGGTCGAAGTTAAAGGCGCGCGTGGCTTATGTGCCTCATGCGTTTATCCAGTCAGCGAAGGAATGGAAATTACTATTTCTTCACAAAAAGCTACTGAAGCTCGTAGAGCTTCTGTTGAACTTATCCTTTCTAACCACGAAAAGAACTGCTTACAATGTCCAAAGAATGGTCACTGTGAATTACTTAAAGTGGCAGAAATGGTGGGAGCTAGAGACCAAAAATATGTTGGTGATATGACCAAAGCCACTGTTGATGAATTAGCACCTGGCTTAATCAGAAACACCGCTAAATGTATCTTATGTGGTCGTTGTATTGAACGTTGTAAAGAAGCCCAAGGTATTTCTATCTTAGGATTTGAAAACCGTGGTTTTGAAACAATCGTTGCTCCTATTCAAAATAGAAGCTTCGCCGAATCCCCATGTTTACAATGTGGACAATGTGTCAATGTTTGTCCAACAGGCGCTTTAATGGAACACAGCGAAATCGACAAAGTCGATGCCGCCTTCAAAGCTGGTAAATATGTTATCGTTCAAACCGCTCCTGCAGTGAGAAGTGCTATCGCTGAAGAATTCGGCGAAAAGATTGGCACTCCAGGAACTGGCAAAATGGTTGCCGCTCTTCACCGTTTAGGTTTCTATCGTGTTTTCGATACTAACTTCGGTGCGGATTTAACCATTATGGAAGAAGCTCATGAATTATTAGAAAGAATTACTAAGAAAACTGCTCCTCTTCCACAAATCACATCCTGTTCTCCAGGTTGGATTAACTATTTAGAATACTTCTATCCAGAAGTCATTCCTCACGTTTCTACTTGTAAATCCCCTCATATGATGATGGGCGCGATTATCAAAACATATTTCGCTAAATTACATAACATTGATCCAAAAGACATTTTTAATGTCTCTATCATGCCATGTACTGCAAAGAAATATGAAAGAAGTAGATCACAAATGCCTAATGATATCGACGCTGTTTTAACAACACGTGAATTAGCTAAATTAATTAAACGTGCTGGTATCAATTGGCAAAGACTTCCAGAAGAAGAATTCGATAATGACTTATTAGGCGAATATACAGGCGCCGGTGTTATCTTCGGTGTTACTGGTGGTGTTATGGAAGCAGCCTTAAGAACTGCTTACTACTGGCTCACTGGTAAAGAATTCGAGAAGATTGAATTCCACGAAGTAAGAGGATTAGAAGCCGTTAAAGAAGCCGACATTAACGTCGAAGGCACAATCGTTAAGGTTGCTGTCACTTCTGGTATGAAGAACGCAAAACCATTATTAGACGCAGTTAAAGCAGGCAAATCACCATATGCATTTATTGAGATTATGTGTTGCCCAGGCGGCTGTATCAATGGTGGTGGTCAACCATATGTCCATCCAACCTTATTACCAAATGAGGATGATGACATCTTAGATACATATAGAGCCAAACGTGCCTCTGTTCTTTATAAAGAAGACGAGAAACAAGTCATTCGTCAATCTCATAACAACGAAGACATTAAACGTCTTTATAAAGAATTCCTTGGTAAACCAGGTAGTGAACTCGCAGAAGAATTACTACACACTTCTTACGATGCTCACCGTGAACGTTTCCCTAAGAAATAGATAAAACAAATTTGGAAAGAGGCGAAAGGTTTTCAAATTTCGCCTCTTTTCTCAAAATTAAGAAAATTATGGATATAAAATTTTATAACTCTTTAACTAACTCCACTGAGAAATTTATCCCACTTAAAGATGGGGAAGTTTCTATGTATGTTTGTGGGCCTACTGTTTATAATTACCCCCACATTGGTAATATGCGTCCTGTTGTTGTCTTTGATACATTAAGACGCTTTTTGTCATATACTGGTTATAAAGTTACCTATGTTTCTAATTTCACTGATGTTGATGATAAAATCATCAAAGAAGCCAAAAAAGAAAATAAGAGTGAGAAAGAATTAACAGAATTTTATATTCAAGAATTTAAAAAGACATCTTTATTGATTGGTAGCTTATTACCAACGATCACTCCAAAAGTTACTGAATATATTGAAGCGATTATTAAATATGTTGCTCGTTTAGTGGAATTAGACGCTGCTTATGTTGCTGATGGCGATGTTTATTTTCGTGTAAGCAAGATTAAAGATTATGGCTCATTAAGCGGCATTAATCTTGAAGATTTAATCGCGGGAGCTAGAGTGGAAGAAAATAACAAAAAAGAAAGTCCGCTTGATTTTGCTTTATGGAAGAAAACTGATGAAGGAATCAATTGGCCTTCTCCATGGGGTAGAGGTAGACCAGGCTGGCATACTGAATGCTGCGTCATGATTGACACAATTTTCCCTGATCATCAAATCGATATTCATGGTGGTGGATATGATTTAAAATTCCCACATCACGAAAACGAAATTGCCCAAGCTGAAGCCACTAATCACAATAAGATTGCTAGATATTGGATTCATAATGGTTTCATTAATTTCAATAATGAAAAAATGTCTAAATCATTAGGCAACATTGTCTTTGCGAAAGATATGATTGCCCAATTTGGTGGACCAGTCACTAGATTAGTTATTTTAAATACACATTATCGTCAACCTGTGAATTTCACTGATGAAACAATATTAATGGCGCAAGCAGAAGTTAACAAGATGAATCAAATCTATAAGCAGATGGCACTTGTTTTGCAAACAAATGAATATGATTTAAGCAAAAAAGGCGATTTAGATAATTCATTTATGAATGACTTCTTAGCCTCCCTCGCGGATGACTTAAATACCGCGAATGCTTTAATGGTCGTGGATAATTTAATGAAACTTGCTAATCAAAGCATCCGCACCAAAGAAATAGATTACCAAAAATTATCTTCTTTATTCTTCACATTGAAGGATATGTTTATGATTCTTGGTTTAGATATAAATTACGTAACATTAACCAAAGAAGATATTGATTTGTATAAACAATATCAAGAAGCTAGAAGCGTAAAGGATTTTGCTAAATCTGACGAACTAAGAAAAATCTTAGTGGATAAGAAAATTATCTAATTATGGAAGAAAAACAAATCATTTACGGTCGTAATCCGGTCATAGAAGCCCTTGAAGGTGGTTTTATTACATACCTTTTCATCATGGAAGGAGCACACTTAGAAAAAATCATCGAAAGTGCAAAAAAGAAAAACATCCCCATGAAACTAATTAGTAAAGTTGAGATGGACAAATTATGCAAAGGAAATCACCAAGGCGTAGCCGCGGAGGTTAAAAGTTATCAATATTCTTCTTTAGAAGAAATTATTATAATGGCACAAAAGCAAACTCACCCCATCATCTTGATGTTGGATGGTATTACTGATCCACATAATTTTGGCGCGATTATTAGAACAGCGGAAATTTTTAATGTCGCTGGAATAATTATTCCCAAACATAATAGCGTCTCTTTATCAAGCACTGTCGCAAAAACCTCTGCAGGCGCTATTAACTATGTTAAAGTTGCCTCTGTCACTAATCTTAGTAACGCTATTCAAACGTTAAAAGATAGTGGGTTTTGGATTGTTTCAAGTGCATTAGGTGAACACTCTTTAAATTATCAAGACGTGAAATATGATTTTAAAACCGTCTTAGTCATTGGGAGTGAAGGCAAAGGCGTCTCTCGTTTAGTTTTAGAACGCTCCGATTTTGTTGTAAAAATCCCTATGTTCGGACGCGTTAATTCGTTAAATGCCTCTGTGGCCACTGGAATTTTGCTCGCTAAAATTAACGAATATTCGTTATAAATATAAAGGCTGATAGATATTGAATCTATAAACGGGATAAAAAATGGCAGGGCCAGGTTTTATTCCTGATTTGGTTTTAATTCGTCAAACACAATTAGGTGACTTTGAAGCATTCAAAATACTTATCTCTCGTTATAGACTTTACGCTACAACAAGAGCAAAGCATTGTTATTTTCTTAATCACGAAGAAAATAGTCTCAATGTTGACGAGATATTTTCAATTTACTTTGGTGCAATCTTCAAATGTCTCAATACATTAGATGATTCCACAATTAGTAATTTTTACCTTTATTGGAAAACTACTGCTGATCATGAGTATCTTAATTTTTGCCGAGAAAACGGCTTTGAGTATGCAACAAGTCGCCTAAATAGTCAATTGACGGATGAAATTGCGTATCTTTCTTATATTAAGAAAATGCCACATCTTACCAAACATGTAAGATGGGGATTTTCAGGAGAAAGTTTCTATGAAGAAGAGGTTGAAGATTATCTTTCTATGAAGTTAAAACAAACTAATAACGAAAGATATATCATCGTCTCCAAAAGACTTGAAGGTTTTGCCATCAAGGAAATTGCATTAGAGATGAATCTCAAAGAGTCGAAAGTCCGCTACCAAATTAGGAGTTTCATTGCTGAAATGAAGGACTATTTGGCAAAAAATAAGTAATTAACTAAGTAAGCTATATGGTATACTCTACCATATGAGCGAAATCATCATTAAGAATCTATCTTTCTCTTATAACGATGGGGTTGATGTAATCAAAGACCTTTCTCTTTCTATAGAAAAAGGTAAATATGTCTCTATTTTAGGGCATAACGGTTCGGGTAAATCTACACTTGCCCGCTTGATTATTGGTTTATTAAGGAAAAAGAGCGGAGAAATTTATGTCCGTGACCTTCCCTTGAATAAAGAAAATCTCAGAAAGATAAGAAGCGAAGTTGCAATTGTTTTTCAGAATCCAGATAATCAATTTATCGGAGCGACTGTTGAAGATGACATTGCGTTTGGTCTAGAGAACCACCAAGTTCCTCATGAAGAAATGCAAGGTATCATAGATAAACTTCTTAGTGATGTCGACATGCTTAATCACGCCAAAAAAGAACCTGCAATGCTATCGGGTGGCCAAAAACAAAGGGTAGCAATTGCAGGCGTCCTAGCAACTAATCCAAAAATCCTCATTTTGGATGAGGCCACTTCTATGTTGGACCCAAAAGGGAAAAAGGACATTGCTAAATTAATTAGCAAAATGAGAGAAGATAATAAAGAATTAACTATTATCTCTATTACTCATGATGTTGAAGAAGCTTTTTTAAGTGATGAAATAGTTGTTATTGATAATGGGACTATTGCTTTGCAAGGTAAACCAGAAGAAGTCTTCAAAGATAGAAAAAGAATTGAAGAACTAGGCTTAGCTATGCCATTAGTGATGGATATAAAAGATCAACTTAAACAAGAAGGGATTAACCTGAAGTGTGAAAATACTTTAGATTCTCTTGCGGAGGCCTTATGTCAATTAAAGTAGATAATCTTTTTTATACATATATGGCTAATTCCAATCAAGAAACGCCCGCTTTGAAGGGAGTTTCGCTTAATATCGATAATAATTCTTTTGTTGGTATTCTTGGGGCTACAGGTAGTGGAAAATCCACTTTAATTCAAACATTTAATGCTTTGCTTTTACCTACATGCGGAACTGTTACTGTTGATGAGTTTAAAGTTAGTAGTGAAAAGAAGAAAAATAAAAGCATTAAAGAATTAAGAAAACATCTTTCTTTAGTTTTCCAATTTCCTGAGTATCAACTCTTCGAGGAGACTGTAGAAAAAGATGTCGCCTTTGGTTTAAAAAACTTTGGCTATAAAAATGAAGACGCTCTTAAAAAAGCTCACGAGGCTTTATTACAAGTTGGCTTAGATGAATCATATTTTACTCGTTCTCCATTTGATTTAAGTGGTGGAGAAAAACGTCGTGTTGCTATTGCGGGAATTATCGCTATCGACCCGGATATTCTAGTGTTAGATGAACCAACCGCGGGTCTTGACCCAGTTGGTTGCCAGTCTATCATGAAACTTGTGAAAAACATGTTTGATAATGGTAAAACCATTATTGTAGTGACTCACGATATGGAAATGGTGATGGAATACTGTCAAAAAGTATTTGTTGTTAAAGAAGGACAAATCATTTTTGAAGGTAGTCCAAATGCTTTATTTTCTGTTGCAAACGAAGAAGACTATGCAATAGAAATACCACCTTTATTCCTTCTAGCGGATCGTCTTAAAAAAGCTGGCAAGAATATTGATATTAATAAGATTCATACCAGTAGTGATTTAATTAAAGAGTTAAAGGAGAAACGACATGGCTAGTGTAGTTTTTGGTCGCTTTTCTCCATATAACACTTTTGTCCATCGTCTTGATCCAAGGAACAAGATATTCATGGTCATCCTTTTGATGGTGATGATATTTTTAAGAATTGGTAATTGGTCTACAACATATATCTTGTGCGGAGTCTATTTACTCTTCTTAATTATCATCATGCTTATTGCTAAGATTTCTTTCTTAGAATTATTCAAAAGTTTGAAAAGCATGTGGTTTTTAGTGCTTTTTATATTTGCTATATATGTTTTTCTTCCTGCGACCGTAGAGATTAAAGAAACAGGACATGTCGCGTTTTATATTAATACATACCCAATATATTGGGAGTCATTCTTACAGTCTGGTTATATCATTTTTAGACTAATCATGATGATCGCGTTAATGATGTTGTTAACATCAACAACCACACCAATGAATCTAACATATGCTTTTGAATGGTATATGTCTCCTTTAAAAGTCATTAAGTTCCCCACTCATGAGATTGCTATGACTTTATCAATTGCCTTACGTTTCATCCCAACTTTATTAGATGAAACAGAAAGAATCCAAAAAGCACAAGCCTCTCGTGGTGTTGACTTTAATAAAGGTGGGCTCTTCAAGAGATTTAAAGCTATTGTTTCTTTAATCATTCCATTATTCATTTCCGCAATTGATAGAAGCGAACAGCTCGCGGACGCGATGGAAGCTAGAGGCTTTGATCCTAAGATGAAAAGAACTAGATATAGAATCTTAAAATTCCATCTACGTGATTTAATCTCATTATTATTTGTTTTAATCTTATTCGCTGGAGTTTTAACATTATTTATCTTTGATAAAAATGGTTACCCAATTGATATTTTAAATTTCTTTTTTAATATTAAAACTAAGTTCTAAATAAGGAAAATTATGAAAGTACTCGCTATTACATCATATAAAGGAACAGCCTATCAAGGTTGGCAAAGACAGACAAACGCTCCTAGTGTCCAAGAAGAGATTGAAAAATGCCTTTCTCATATCTTAAATACTCCCATAACCATCACAGGTGCTGGTCGTACAGACTCAGGAGTGCACGCTAAGGGTCAAACATTCACCTTTGATTTAAATAAAGACTTTCCTTTGGATAGATTAAGATATTCTCTTAACTGTTTATTACCTAAGGACATTCATATACTTTCTTTACAAGAAGTTAATGATGATTTCCATCCACGTTATTCCGCTAAAGAAAAGCATTATTCTTATACAATTGTCTTAGGAGAGAATAATCCCTTTATTAATGAAACTAGTTATATCTATCCAGGAGAATTTGATTATAATCGCTTTGCGATAGCTATTAATCAATTTAATGGAACACATAACTTCCAAGACTTCACTTCTAAAGAAGAAGATGAAGATAACTACATAAGAACAGTAAGAATGGACACCTCTAAAGGTGGTAACATCATTAGAATTGATTTCTATGGACCAGGTTTTATGAGATATATGATCCGCTTTATGGTGGGCGCTGCGATTGCAGTAGCCACGAACAAAGAAAAACTATCGTTTATCTCTGACCATCTAGTAGATAATAAACAAAGAGAAATAATTAACTATAAAGCTCCTTCAGAAGGGCTAATACTTGAAGAAGTAAAATATTAATTGCATAGCAATTAGATAACAAGACTGCTAGACACACACACACACACTATAATCAATACTAAGGTGGTGTTGTGTTATGAAGAAAAAGAAATTCTTATTTTTATTCCCGACTGTATCTACATTTTTACTTGGTGCAGTAATTCTTGTAAGTGGTGGGTTAGATAATATTGAAGCTTTAACTCGTAGTGGTAGTGAAGTTTGGCATCATTATGCCGCGATAGCACCCACAGAAAACACACATGGTTCAAAAGAATTCTGGGCTAAAGGTAGTGAAGGATGTTCTACTCCCTATTTTGAAGATCCGGGAGTTACATGTACTGAACATGATTTTTCTACATACGAATCTTTCGTTTCATTAACTATTGATGACTCAAGGTATGTCCCATCATTATTTGAAGAAAGAAATGCTGTTTATCCAACTATTTCAAACGATGGAAAAACTGTTACGTATGGTATATATCCTCAAACAAATGTTAATGATGTAGATTTAATAACAGCGCTAGAAGCTATTGAAAACCCAGAATCAAATGGATGGTATCTATATGAAGGTGAATACTATGCTAAAGTGAGCGCTACTCCATATACTACATATTACAAATTTGATAATGGCACAACCATTGTAAGAGGAACTACATATTGGTTTAAATGCGAACCACTTACTTGGAATGTATTAAGTGGTAACAATGGCGAATATTATATTCTTTCAAGTGTTTTATTGGATGCACTTTGCTACTATAATTCAACCTCAAATAGAACCATTGATGATCAAACTATTTATCCTAACAATTACAAATATAGTGATATTCGTATATGGCTAAATAATGATTTCTATAATTCGGCATTTACCCTAAATAGTAGTTATATCCCAACAACCACTGTTGATAATAGCGCCGCTACAACAGACAACATAAACAATAGCTATGTATGTGAAAACACTTTAGATAAAGTCTATTTGCCAAGCTATCAAGATTACCTTAATAGTAGTTATGGATTCTCAAACAATTCATCTAGATATTGCAAAACTATAGATTGGGCGAGAGCTAGAGGTGCTAAATATGATTATAGTGGGTTATATAGCAGATATAATGGCCAATACTGGACCCGTTCCCCACATGGCGGATATAAACTCAATGCATGCTTTGTTCGCGATGATGGAATTGTCATGAATGGTGGTACGGATTACAGTGTCCACTACACGAGCTACACCGTACGCCCCGCTATAACGATTACTCTTCCACAACGTTTATAGTATATTTATTTTGACCATAAATGTATAAAATAGTATACTCTAATTAAGAGGATACTTTTGTGTTCATAGAAAAGATAAAAAAACAATACAATCAAGGCGAACCTATCTTCGTTGAAGATATTCTTTTAATGTTCTCTAATTTTACAAGAGCGTATGTTTTTAGATTAATTAAAACAGCTGAACAAAATGGTGAATTAGTTAGATTTTCTAGAGGAGTATATTTTATACCTAAGAAAACACTTTTTGGTTTTAGCACTTTAACTTCTTCAATCGTGGCTAACAATAAATACATTACCGATGGCAATTCTATCTATGGTGTTTTTTCTGGCTTAACGCTTTTGAATCAATTTGCAGTTTCTAGCCAAGTACCCAATGTGATTGAAATTGTGACCAATAATGAAGCCACTAGAAAAAGAGTGGTGGACATTGATGGAATGAAATTCATTCTTAGAAAATCTAGATTTGAAATTACAAAAGAAAACTATAATTACTATTGCTTGCTTCAACTATTCTCAGAACTAGGAGATAATCCAAATTTAGGCGACTTTGCCAAGCAAAAAATAAAGAAATATATCATAGAGAATAGTATTGATCGAAATGAATTAATGAAATTAGCCATGAAGTTCCCCGCTCAAACACTAAAGAATATGATTGGAAGCGAGGTTGTTAATGGAACTTTATAAAAACAAAGAAACTTTTATTGAAACAATTAAGAAAGTATCAAAGGCATTAAAAATAAACGAAACCCTTGTTGAAAAGGATTATTATGTCATATACATCCTTTCCGAATTAAATAAAAACATACCTGGTCTATTATTTAAAGGTGGTACATGTTGTCGCCACGCTTATAAAGCTATAGATAGGTTTTCTGAAGATATTGATATAAGTTTAGACACTGCCCACTTTGGAAGAAATCATAATATTAAAGCCAATAAAACAATTATTGAAGTTTGTGATAGATTAGGTTTTAGGATTGTAAATAGAGATGAAGTAGAGAAACATTCTCATGGTAGTTTCAACCGTTATTTTGTTGAATATCCAATATCTTTTGCTTCGCAGTCAGTAAAGCCATACATTCAAATTGAGATGTCTTTTTATACGAGATCTTATCCAGATGAAATAAAACCTATTAATTCATTAATTGGAGATTGGTTAATTGATAGTGGCAACGAAAAAATAGCTTTTGAATTCGATTTATTACCATTCAATATATGCGTTCAAAAACTAGAAAGAACATTCGTTGATAAAGTGTTTGCTATTTGCGATTACTTTGAAAGAAAAGAACCAAACAGGAACTCACGCCATATATATGATTTGTACAAAATAACGAATCTTATTGATTTGAATAATAAAGAATTAATCAAGTTAGTGCATAACGTTAGAGAAGATAGAAAAACTAATGATAGATGCATATCCGCAAAATACGGATATGATGTTAATGCTACTCTTAAAGAAATAGTTGATAGTGACTTTTTTAAATCAGATTATAATTCTGTCACTATGTTGTTACTTACTAAAAGTGTTAACTATGAAACATCAATCAACGCTATCGAAGAAATAATCAAGAGCAATCTTTTTGGTTAAAGCTTTTAATTCTCTGTTTCTTAACTACAGACTGGGCTAGAGCTAGAGGCTAAGGATATTCACCCATCCCCTCTTATTACTACAATGGCCGCTACTGGACTCGTTCCCCCTACAACAACGATCCTAATCGTGTGTTGTGTATCGACTACTTTGGTTATATATTCAATGACTATAGTGGAAATTATTTTGGATACGTCTATGGTGCTGACCACAGTGTTCGCCCCGCTATGACTATTACTCTTCCATAATCTAAATAAATAAACTAATTAATATAATTATTGTTTGTTACTTATACAAAAGATTGCATAAAGAGGAACCGATTTAATATTATTTTCAAAGCCAAAATTCTTTTGTGAAATTCGTATTGAATATTCCGGTTTAAATCTTTCTATGTAAACATTTAGACTCTTTGAACGATTATTAATGGATGATTTCGCTTCAATAGGAATGACGCTATTACCTAATCTTATGATAAAGTCAACTTCAGCCTCACTCTTACTTATCCAATAATATGGCGTATATCCAATCTCTATTAATTGGTTAAATACATAGTTTTCAATTAATCCACCCTTAAAATTATCAAATAGTGGGTTTTCGCCAAGAATATCTTCAAAATAAAGATCCTGGCTTGCCCCACATAAACCAACATCATTCATAAAGAATTTAAAATCCGATAATGAACGATATGCGTCAAGTGGCAGCATAATTTGTTCAAGCCTATACATTTGACTAGCTATTCCTGATAAGCAGAGCCATTCAATCGCGCTTTCGTATTCTAACGCTCTAGCGCCTTTTTTGATTTGACTGTACTGAAATTTCTTATTTTCTTTAGATAATTGGGTACTAATGTTTTTATAAACAATTTTGGTTTTTGGTATCTCGGTTTGTTTATTGTATTTACCCATATCGTTAAAATATGAATCTATTATGGAACTTTGAATTATGCGAACTAATTCTAGATTATGGGTTTTCCCATATTCTTCAACGGCTTCAGGCATTCCTCCTACAAATAGGTATTCTTTGTAATAATCTAACGCTCTTTGATGAAAAACATTATCAAGTGCCTTGTTTTTATTAAAACACTCCTTAATCATTGTGATTAAAGGTAATTCATCTCTAGCAAGTAGATATTCCTCAAAGTCCATAGGATATAAAGTCATAAATTGAACTTTACCAACAGGGAAAGAGAAATTACCCCTACTAATAGAAACGCCAAGTAACGAACCCAAAGCAATAATATGGTAACCATTAGCCTCTTCATTAAAATACTTAAGAGATGTAATCGCAGCAGGGCAAGCTTGTATTTCGTCAAATATTAAAAGAGTTTGTCCTTCCATTATTTCTTTTCTTTTATATATGGCTATTTTTCTTAAAATAACTTCTGGAGTCAAATCATTAAAGAATTCACACAAGCCCTGATCTTTTTCAAAGTTGCAATATACTGCATTAGTGTATTCATTCGCACCAAATAAATTAACAATATATGTTTTTCCAACTTGTCTTGCGCCTTGCAAAATAAGTGGCTTTCTATCCTTGCTATTTTTCCATTTAAGTAAATCTTTATAAATTTTTCTTTCCATAGGGAACCTCTTAACTAATTTTGAATATATCCAAAAAAATGTTAAAAGTCAATTAAAAATAACACTTTTTAGGGGATAATAATTGACAAATTTAACACTTTTTAGGAGATAAGATGAATAATGACTGTTCTTGTA
>CAMYVX010000020.1 GCA_947302535.1 uncultured Caryophanales bacterium | reverse complement strand
AATCTAGGTTCTATAAAGCTATCAAATCACCTAATCGTCATGCGGATGTTGTAGCGAGATTAATCATAGATTATCTCAAACAATATCCATCAGAACTAGTCAAAACAATAACAACTGATAATGGAACTGAGTTTGCGGATTGGCAAACAATAGAAAAAGAACTCAATAGTGAAGTTTATTTCTGTGATACTTTCTGTGCTTGGCAGAAAGGATCGAACGAGAATTCTAACGGACTTCTTAGAGAGTTCTTTCCAAAAGGTTATAATTTAAGCAAATATACCCAAGCTTATATTGATAAAAAAGTGAATTTGATTAACAATAGACCTAGGAAATGTAACAACTGGGTATCTCCATCAAAATTGATGTCTGAAGCTATCTCGGAGTGTTGCACTTAACATTACAATTTACTTAAGATAATAATAATATGACAGCTAATAGTGTATTTAATATGACAGTATGTATTATTGGAATAGTAATATTCCTTATACATATAATTAATCTATTAATTAAGAAAAATAGGCGTAAAGATGAAAATAGATTGTTACTCTTTTTGTCATTTACCGCTTTTCACTTTGCGGTCTATCTAACGTTTACTTTAATTAAAGTGAATTACACTAGTGATCCGTTTGTTATCGGGTTTTATACAGTCTTCTATATATTCAACAACATTGAAATAATTTTGCTCTTTTCATATTTACTTTGCTACGTCTATTTAGAAGATAAAACAAAGAAACTGTTATTCATCATCAACAATACTTTATTTGCTGTTTTTGTTGTTTTTGATTTTGTAAATATTTTTACTGGTGTATTCTTTACCGCTGAAAACGGTGAATATCTTAGAAGCAAAACAATGATTATTTCTCAAGGCTATGAACTTACCATGTTTGTGATAGTGTTCTTTATTACCACGTTCAATAAGAGATTAGTCATCAGAGAAAAGATAGCGTTTGCCTGCTATTGCATCCTCCCTTCTTTGGCAATCATTTTGCAAAATGTATTCAAGGGTTATGCCATCGCATATGCCTCAATTATCGTCGCAATTGAGATACTCTTTTTCTTTGTAAATATTTCAAAAAACCTGCAAATCGCAGAGGAACAAGAGAAAAATAAAGACGCTCAGATTAGAATTATGGTGTCACAAATTCAACCACATTTCGTTTATAATGCTCTTTCTTCAATATCCACACTTATCACAATCGATCCTATAAAAGCACAAAAAACATTGGATGATTTTACAGAGTATTTAAGAGGTAATTTATCATCGTTAACAGAAACACATCTTATATCTTTTGAAGATGAACTCAAACACATTAAAACATATGTTGAACTTGAGAAGGTGCGTTTTGATGACCGATTAAATATCATATACGACATTCGGGAAACTGACTTCAATATTCCTTGCTTAAGTATTCAACCAATCGTGGAAAACGCCATCAAGCATGGTGTCCTTCAAAAGATCGAGGGTGGAACAGTAATTATTAAGACATATTCGGATAGACGCTACTGCTATGTCGTTGTTGAAGATAATGGCGTAGGATTTGATGTGACCAAATTAGATTTTGATAGTAATAATAATATTGGATTAAAGAACATCAAGTATCGTATTGAAAAGATGGGTAATGGAGAAATGACTATCTTTAGCAAAATTGGCAGTGGCACCAAAGTGACGGTGAGGTTTTTAAAATGAGAATTTTATTAGTGGATGATGAACAACTTCAACTCTTGCGCTTAGAAAACGCTTGTAAAAAAGTTTTACCAAATGGTGATTATTTCTCATATACAAATCCCGTCCAAGCCATTGAAAAAAACCAAGATAAGATGATTGATATTGCTTTTCTAGATATTGAAATGCCAAAGTTTAATGGCATTCAACTAGCGAAGAAACTAAAGAAGATTAATCCGAACACTAAAATAATTTTTGTGACCGCTTATAACGAATATGCTTTGGAAGCTTTTAAAGTCCATGCCTCAGGTTATATTACTAAGCCAGTTAACGAGAGCAAGATTAAAGAAGAAATTGATGCTTTAGGTGACACGATTAGTTTAAAACCATCCAAACTTATACAAGTTAAATGCTTTGGAAATTTTGAAGTCTTTTGTAATGGCGAACCATTAAAATTCTCTTATAAAAAATCTAAAGAAGTATTTGCCTATCTTGTAGATAGAGAAGGATCAGCGATTAACATTAATGAACTAAGCGCGGTTTTATGGGAAGAAGATCACCCTTCTTATCTAAGAAACCTAATTGCTGATGTTCAAACCACGCTTAAGAATGTCGGTGCAGACGATGTATTTATTAAACGTCATAACGAATGTTATATCGATGTCGAAAAAATTGATTGTGATGCCTATGAGTATAAAAAAGGTAATCCTGATGCGATTAGGATGTACCGTGGGGAATACATGATCCAATATTCCTGGCCATATTTTGACGCTGAAGAATAGGGGTGTGACACTTTTGTGATACACTTCTTTTATAACAAAACCAATCTTATAAAGGAGAGACAAACTATGAGAAAAGAATACCAAGGGCCATCTATTATCCGAGATGACTTCTCATTTTTCGGAGTTTCTCTTGAATACATGTTTGCGGATAAACTTTTAGCGGTGACAAGTGAATTAGAACGACCATATAAACACCTCATCGATGCTTATTCTATTAGTCAAGTTGAAGTGGGCATCAACGAAGTAAAAAAATATCTAACAATCATCCTTGATTATGAAAACATCACTAGAGCAAAATTAGGTATCCCAATGAATGAATATAAATACAAAATAAGGGCAGATAAAAAGTTTAACCATAACTATTATTTTCCGATGATTCAAGCAGGATTTGCGGTAAATTTAGAGGAAATTACCATAAAATTGAATCAATACATGGCCACTAATTTGAACTAATGTTTTGTTGTGTTTCTGTGGCATTTTATGTTTAACATATTATTATGAGCAAGAAAAACGTTTACATTTTAATGTATAAAGATTATGAGGTTCTTTCTTTTTCTGTTGATTTCAGAAAGAGTGCCGTTACATTTCTTGAGAAATTAGAACACTTTGATAAAGCTCCATATGGTTTTGATGTGGATGATGATCAAATTAATCCTAAATTATCAAGATTCTTTAAGAGCAGGACAATACCTTCTCAAAGACATGGCTATAAAGAAATATTAAAAGCCACTCATTGTCGTAATGGGTTTAATCTTTCATTCAAAGGACATGGATTATCTTTATCTAATCACTATTGGTATAAAAAAGTTGATGAGAAGCTCCGCTATGATGATATCAATTACTTCACAAACAAATGGGATGATTCATTTGCAAGAGCAGTCATTCGCGAAGACTACGAAGCTGTAGCCCATGCAGATTTGAATGTTCCAGACATCGTCACCAATGGTTGGGGTGTTAAGGGTTGGATTTACGATGAAAAGAAAGGCCCTAGATTATTTAAAATAGGCATACATGAAGATAACAATGAAGAAGCATTGAGTGAAGTTCTCTCATCCTGCCTTGCTCAAAGGATGTTTAAAAAAGAAGATGTCTTACAATATGATTTAGAAACAATATATGGCAAATACGCATCTGTTTCTTCTCCGATAATTGGTGTCGATGAGGAAATGATTTCTCTTTCTCATTACTTGTCGTTTGAGTTATTCCAACTTTATCATTTTTGCAAAAACAACAAAAACGTCTATAGGGAATTCCTTAACGAGCTTAAAAAAGGTGGATATCTTGATTTATTTACCTTCTTTGTCAAATTAAATTGTTTAAAATCACTTTGCTTTGTGAGTGATATTCATTTCGGTAATATATCGATGATAAGAAATATGAAGACTGGCGATATTAGAGTTGCGCCTTTCTATGATTTGGCCAGTTCCTTTGGCAGTAGTAATACCGCAAAGAAACAACTTGCTAATCGAAATAAAGCCACACTTCTTATAATTTATTTCATGTTTGGTAACCTTGATCCTGAATGGGATTATTCTTGGTATGACAAAGATAGATTAATTGGCTTTGAAGATGAGATTAGAAACATTTTATCAAAGAGCAGTTTCTACACACCGGATATCATTGCTTTCATTATTGATATTTATCACCAACAAAAAGAAGCGTTAGATGAAATAGCATCTAAAAGCAAAAAATAAAAAAATCTTACGTGTGTGGCACATTTGTGACACGCGCTTTAATAGAATATAATTAACTTAAGGAGAACCGATTATGAAAAAAGAACTTTTGAAAGGTTTAACAGAAGAACAAATTAAAAAAGTTAAAGACTGCGATGATGTTCATGATTTATTACAACTCGCTAAAGATGAAGGCGTAGAGCTTAATGAAGAACAACTCAACGCTATTTCTGGTGGTGCCTGTAGTGGAGACACCGATAAAAACAAAAGAAGAATTGATGATTAATCCATTTTAAACATGCTTTATAGGCTCAAGAACAGCATAGCATTACGCAAATGGAGATACGTAGATCGTGCGGTTTATATAAAAGGTAGAGACTACGCTATAAGTGTTTCAAAAGAAGAATTTGAACTTCTTTTACTATGCGATGGAAAACACGATATTGCTCCAAATCCATATCTTGCTAACTTATTGTCTAGAGGATATATCGAAGAGTGTAATGAAGGCGAAGGACCTTCTCAGTGGTCACAATTAAAAGAATATGACAATTACTATTTCCCAAGAATGAACTTAATGATTACCGGGAAATGTAATCTCAATTGTTTGCATTGTTTTAATGCAAAAGATAATGCACCACTAAACACCGAATTATCATATGAACAAGTCATCGATATCTTAAATCAAGCCAGAGATATCGGTGTTCATGCTTTTACATTAACTGGTGGAGAACCTTTGGTTCACCCACGTTTCTTAGATATCGTAAAAGCGATTTATGAAAGAAATATGTTTGTCTTTGAATTAAACACAAATGGCTTGCTATTAAATCAAAGAATGCTTGATGTGTTTAAAGAACTTCGATGCTACCCATTAATCAAAATATCATTCGATGGTGTGGGCTATCACAACATCATTAGACAACATCCAAAAGCGGAAGATTTAACTATTAAAGCAATTAAGCTTTGCATTGATAATGGCTTTAAAGTGAAAGCACAAGTCCAAGTCAATCGCAAGAACGTTGATGTCATGAACGAAACCGCTCGTTTATTAAACGAATTAGGTGTTGATGAAATGCGCATCATTAGAACCACAGAAGCACCACGCTGGGAAAAGAATTCCCCTCAATCTAGTTTGACAATCGAAGAGTATTACGAAAGCATGTTAGAATTCGCTAAAGAATATATTCATTCAGATATGAAAATGAGAATAGATGTGTGGCAATTCTTGAGACTATTCCCTTCAAGTCATATTTATTCTTTAGTACCAATCGCTTGTAGTAAAGACGAATTCAACATTCGTATTCCAATGTGTAAAGGTAATAGAGGCATGATTGCTGTTTCTAGTAGTGGCGAAACAGTTCCTTGCTTACAAATGTCTGGTTATTTTATTGAATATAAAATCAGTTTAGGTAATTTATTCAAAACACCATTAAAAGAATTGGTTAGAGAAAGTGATTATCTCAATCTTGCAATGGCGCCGTTATTTAAACAGATTGTAGAAAACGATAAATGCGGTAACTGTAAATACTACAAAGCTTGTACAGGTGGATGTCCAGCTTTGGGCCTCCTTTATTCTAAAGATGTTAATTTCTATCATGAAGATATTACCAAATGCATTTTCTTTGAAAATGGTTGGTATGAAAAAGTTAATAATGCATTAAATGAATGGCGGTTAGATAAGCCATTAGATATATAAAATAGTATGAAAAAGAAGAACAAAAGCATTACTAATCCGGATGAATTAAATAAGAATCTTCAGTATAGTTCTCCAATTACTTGGATCATTCTTACTTCAGTGGTGCTTTTGTTATTGGGATTTTTTATTTGGTCATGCATTTACAAAATAAAAGAAAAGTTAACTGGTACAGCGAATATTACTGCTGGCCAAGTGACTTTAGTGGTTGAAGAAAAATCCTTAAATAAATTAGCGGTCGGACAAAAGGTCTATATCGCTGGTCTTGAAGGTGAAATATTGTCATTTAATGATAACCAACCTGTGGTTTCTAGTTTCACCTTGGATGATGGTAGTTATGAATACTACATCGTCATTAAAGAAATGAGGCCAGTTGATTTCTTGCTAGGCAAATAATTATGAAAGAGATAAAGAAGCCTAAGACTAAAGGAGTTGCAAATACTCCGTTAATCATGCAATTAGAAGCTCTAGAATGTGGAGCGGCTTCTTTAGCAATGATTATGGCCTATTATGGCAAGTGGGTGGCTCTTGAACAAGTTAGAGTGGACTGCGGTGTTTCACGCAATGGTAGTAACGCTAAAAACATTTTGCGTGCTGCACAAAAATATGGATTTAAAACAAAAGGCTTTGCCTACACAACACAAAAACTAAGAGAAAAAGGCAAGTTCCCTGGCATCATTCACTGGGGTGGTGGACACTTTGTTGTCATTGATGGTTTTAGAGGTAACAAGGCGATTCTTAATGACCCTGCAAAAGGTGTTGTTAAAGTCGATTTAAAAACATTTGATAAAATCTTCACTGGTATTTATCTAGAAATTATTCCTGATGAAGGTTTTGAACCAGGTGGTAAAAGAAAATCAATCCTTTCCTTTGCTAAGAAGAGATTAAAAGGAGCCGCTCCATTAATCGCTTTCTTTGCTATTACCACAATTGTGTTCTACCTCATCGGTATTATTAATCCAGTCTTGAATCAAGTATTCGTGGATTATCTCTTAGGAGGTAATAATCCAGACTGGCTGTTACCATTTATCTTTATATTTGCAGGTATTGGGTTATTACAAATCGTTGCTACTTTAGTGCAATCATTATACCAATATAAAATTAGAGGCAAACTTGATTTAGTGGGTTCCACCACATATATGTGGCGTATCTTAAGAGTACCAATTGAATTCTTCTCTCAAAGAATGGTTGGTGATTTGCAATCACGTCAATCAGAGAACGCCTCCATTGCGGAAACATTAGTAAATGTCTTTGCTCCTCTTTTATTCAACACCATCATGCTTGTCTTTTATTTGGTGGTCATGATTTCTAAGAGCTGGATTTTAACTCTTGTTGGTGTAGTGACAGTGGTGCTAAACGCTTTTGTTTCGTTCTATATTTCTAAGGTCAGAGTCAATATTTCTCGTGTCCAATCACGTGATAGAGCAAGATTAAACGGCTTAACCACAAAAGGTATCGAAATGATTGAAACCATTAAGTCCAATGGTGCGGAAGCTGCCTACTTCTCGTCATGGAGTGAAGCACAAGATAATGTCGTTGCACAACGAATGAAAATTGCGAAAAACAATGCATTTATAGGCTTAATTCCTGCATTTGTGTCCATGATTGCTAATTATTCAATCTTGATTTTAGGCGTTTATTACACAATGAATGGTGAATTTACCATCGGTTCTATTTTGGCTTTCCAAGGGCTATTAAGTTCTTTCATGTCACCAGCAATGACCATCATCACCAGCGGCCAAACATTACAAGAAATGCGTACCTCAATGGAAAGAGTGGACGATGTTTTAGAGTATCCACTTGATCCAAATGTGATACGTGAAATTCCTATGGAAGAGATTTCTAAGATTAAAGGAAACCTCGTCCTTAAGAATGTCACGTTTGGTTATTCCAGATTGGACCGTCCAGTCTTAACAGATTTCAATTTAGAAATTAAGCAAGGCCAGAAGGTAGCAATCGTTGGTTCCACTGGTAGCGGCAAATCCACATTATCCAAATTAATATCTGGCTTATATTCTCCATGGTCTGGAGACATTATCTTCAATGGCAAAAAGATTGAAGAAATCGATCACGAAATCTTTACTTCCTCAATCGCTGTTGTGGACCAAGATATCACACTGTATGAAGATACCATTTCTAATAACATTAAGATGTGGGATGAATCAATCGAAGATTATGAAGTCATTATGGCGTGTAATGATGCACAAATCCATAAAGCCATTATGGCAAGAGAGGGACAATATAACGCACCCGTTTTAGAAGGTGGCAAGAACTTCTCTGGTGGTGAAAAACAAAGAATTGAAATTGCCCGTTCATTAGCGGCGGATCCAAGTATCATCATATTAGATGAAGCCACTAGTGCGCTTGATGCTAAGACGGAACATGAAGTAGTTAAAGCTATTAAAGCAAGAGGCATTACCACAATAGTTATCGCTCATAGATTATCCACAATTAGAGATGCAGATTTAATCGTGGTCTTAGAAAAAGGCCATATTGTGGAACAAGGTACACATGATGAATTAATGGCTCTTGAAGGGACTTACTATAATTTGGTCACTAACGACTAGAAGGGAGGTAGAAATGGGCTGGTTTGAAGAACAAATCAAAAAAAGAAAGAAACTCGATGCTAAAACATTCGAAGATTCTTTTAGTTCGCTTGCAGGTATCAAGATTGATAATCCTTATAACTTAAGTGTTGAACAACTTAGGGAAAACTTTGCTATTAGCCAAATCCTTTCTACATTCCATCACCCCATGGTGGATATCCCTATTGGCATTAAGAAATTCAACGAGAAACTAAGTTATGCTTTAGGTCAATATGGTGTGGAATATCATAAAGTGGAATTAAACGATTCATACACAAATGATGGTCGCTCTATCTTACTTATTTTCACATTAAGAGACAATATTCCAGTCGTTTTATTCCCAATCGGAAATAAAGAATACTATTACATCAACTATAAAACAGGTAAAAAAGTCAGAATTAAAGCAGAACTAGTCAATAGACTAGAATTAGAAGCTTATAGTTTCTATCGGCCATTACCAAACAAGAAAATTGATATCAAAGAATACATTAAATACATCTCTAAATCGATTCGCCCAATTGATATTATCTTATTAGTTTTATTCTCATTAATTGTTACTGGTGTTGGTATGTTACTCCCATACTTAACCAAGATGTTGACTGGTAAGGTGGTGCAAGATCAACTGATGAGTCAATTCATCACAGTTTCTTTATATGTTGTGGGCGTTGCGACAGGTTTGGTAATAGTCAAATCTATCCAAACCTATGTTAATGCACACATAACAATGCGTATTGAAAAATCTGTCCAAGAAGCGACGATGATGAAACTATTACACTTACCACCGTCATTCTTTAAAAAATACAATACTGGTGAATTAATGGCTAGATTCACAAGCGTTTCTGGTCTTGCTCAAATCATTCTTAATGGTGCATTCACAACAGTTATTGCATTAATTACATCCATTGCTTATTTGTTCCAATTAAACAGCTTTGCGGTAGTATTGATTCTTCCTGTTGTTATCATTCTTTTGGTCAATACACTATTCACGATTTCCATGGCTTTCTATCAAAAGAAAATCACCGCAAAACAACTTCAACTCAGTTCTAAAGAATCTGGTGTTACCTATGAAATGATCAACGGCATTCAAAAGATTAGATTGTCCGGTTCTGAGAAAAGAGTGTTTGCGAAATGGGCAACCGCTTATTCTAAAGCCGCAAGATTGAAGTACAATCCGCCTTTGCTTATTAGAATAAGCCCTGTTATTTCTTTGGTGATATCTCTTATTGGTAGTGTTGTCATCTATTTCGTTGCCGCAAAGAACAATATCGATGCTTCAAGTTATATGGCCTTTGTAACCAGCTATGGTGTCCTTTCTGGTGCCTTTTCTTCCTTAACGTCAGTCGTGGCTCTTCTTGCCACAATTTCGCCAATCTATAATATGGCAAGACCGATCTTAGAAGAAGAAGTGGAAAATGTTGAAGGCAAGACTGTTTTAGAATCCATCAAAGGCAATATCAGATTAGAGGGTGTTTCATTTAAATATAACGAAAACGCTCCTACTGTAGTTAATGATTTATCATTAGAAATTCATGAAGGTGAATACATCGCTATCGTGGGCCAAACAGGATGTGGTAAATCAACACTCACAAGATTATTACTTGGTTTTGAAAAACCAATCTCTGGTGATATCTACTTTGATGATTACAATATTAAAGATGTTGATTTAATTTCATTAAGAAAGAATATTGGTACTGTCATGCAAAATGGAACTTTGTTCCATGCTGATATCCTTTCTAATATCATTATTTCCTCTCCTAACCTTAAGGAAGAAGATGCCTGGGCCGCTGCGGAAATTGCAAACATCGCAGATGACATTAGAGAAATGCCAATGAAGATGGGCACAGTTATTTCTGAAGGCCAAGGTGGTATTTCCGGTGGTCAAAAACAAAGAATCATGATTGCAAGAGCGATTGTCCATAAACCAAAGATACTCATCTTTGATGAAGCCACTAGTGCGCTTGATAATAAAACACAAAAGAATATTACTGAATCCATTAATAAACTTAACTGTACAAGGATCGTTATTGCCCATAGATTAAGTACAATTAAAAATGCGAATCGCATTTTAATGCTTGAAGGTGGTAAAATAATAGAACAAGGCAGTTATCAAGAATTAATTGATAAGAAAGGTAGATTTGCCGAACTCGTCGAAAGACAAAGATTGGATACTGATAATTAGAAGGAGAGTTTTTTATGCTTTACAAATTAGAAAATAAACAATTAACCATTTATTTAGAAGGAGAAATAAATTCCTTTACTTCCGATGGAGTGGAAAAAGAAATTGAATCTATTATTGCTCAAAAAGGTTTTGACTCCATTGTTTTGGATGTAGAAAAAGTCAGATATATTTCATCTGCAGGATTAAGAATTGTTTCTAGATTAAAACAACGATACGATGCCCTCTCATTAGTCAATATGAACAATGATGTTTATGACGTTTTTGAGATGGTTGGTTTTGTTGATGAAATAGAGATTAAAAAAATCAAAAAATAAGAAAATAGTTGAAATTTGCTATGGCTAATAAAGTGAAAGTTGAGTTTTCTAAGAAATATTACGACAATGAAGCTGACGCCAATAAACACATGAGTTATGTGAATGGTGCAGCCGGTTTTTTAGCCATTGTCATTTGGGTTTTATATTTAACAAAAGTATTTACCATTCCTAATCATTTCTTCCCAGTGGTCTGCGTCTTATTCCCTGCTGCAGCGGTTTTATTGTTTATACCACTGTTTTTTATTAAAACGGACAAGATTAGGAAACCTGGATTTAAGTACTTTATCTTGTTTTCTCTTTTAATAGTTATTATTGCTCTTAACATATCTATTCCTAGACACAGTTTGTTATTCTGGCCATTCGCTATTTTGATGGCGAACCATTATTACAACCCTACAATCGGTAGAGTTATTTATATTGTTAGTTTAGTGGCCATGCTTTTCTGTATGTACGCTGGTATGTTTTTCGGAGAATTTGATGAATACTTATTCGGTGCTGGTGTCATTAAACCTGATGGAAGTATCGGTACAGTAGAAACCTTCCAAGAAAGGGTGGATCTATTAGCTGAACGAAGTGCGAATGGTGACAATCGTTACGTGAAAGTTCTTTTGTTCTACTACTTCCCACGTGCAGCATGTTTAACCTTGTTTTTTATGGTTTCCAACCTTCTTAATACAAGAACTTATAAACTTCTCGATGATGAAGTAAGAATCCATGACGAACAACAAAAATCTAAGACTGAACTTGGCGTTGCTAAAGACATTCAAATGCAGACATTGCCTGATGACTTTGTTTCTAACAAAGATGTGGAAATTGTCGGTGAACTAAAAGCTGCAAAAGAAGTCGGTGGCGACTTATATGACTATGTCAAAATTGATGATGATCACGTCGCATTATTAATCGGCGATGTATCTGGTAAAGGTGTTCCTGCAGCGATGTTTATGATGAAAACCATTACCTCTTTTAGATACTCCGCCGTTAGTGGAAAAACACCTTCTCAAATGTTAAAAGAAATTAACACTTCAATCATGAAAGGCAATAAAGCCGGAATGTTTGTTACCTGTTTCTTAGCAATTATTGATAAGAGAACGGGAAAAATGTCTTATGCTAATGCGGGCCACAACCCTCCAATCGTGGGTTCCAACCATCACTTTGAATATTTAAAAGCATTTCATGGAATAATGCTTGGCTGCTTTGAAAATGTCCGCATTAAAGATGAAGAGATTACTTTAAAACCTGGCGATAGCATCACTCTTTATACCGACGGTATTACAGAAGCTAGAAACAATAATGGCGATTTTTTTGGGGATGAAAGACTTATTGAAGTATTTAATAAAAAAGACTACACATCAATTGTCGAACTACATCACGCCATTAAAGATGTGGTTGCCGAATTTGTGGATGGTGCTCCTCAAAGTGATGACATCACATTTATCACCTTAAAATATCGTGGTGGCAGTTATACTTCTAGCGAAAAAGAATTTTACGGAATTAAAGAAAATATTGCGGATATGCTGGGATTTATTAGTGATTTTGCTAATGAAAATCAATTTCCTACTAGTTTCACAAACCAACTTTTAGTGGTTGGCGATGAACTCTTTTCCAATATCATAAAACACGGTTATGAAGAAAAGGGTGGACAAATCTTTGTGCGTTTGCTCTTTAATGAAGACTTAAAAGAATTTTGTATCACAGTCATAGATACCGCGAAAGAATTCAACCAACTTAATGTTGATATTGTTGATAAAGATAAACCACGCCTTAGAGTGGGTGGTTTAGGTATTTCTATTGTCAAAAACATTATGACTGATTGTGCCTATGACCATATCAACGGCAAAAACATCCTTGTTTTGAAAAAGAAATTTTAATTAAGCGATATTTACGTTACTTATACAAAAATATTTGTGATATATAATATCAACAAATAAGTCATTATAAATATAAGCAAATCAAATTAAATAACCACGAAAAGAATTTGGTTATGAATATGTATCCTTAGACAATCTTAGAGAAAGAGAAACTGCGATTAAAGATCCTGAATTATTTCTTTCTTTGCATAAATCACCTCTAATTATTGATGAACTTGATACAGCTTTGAAAAAGATAATAAATTAAAAAGTACCGGGATTAGATAATATAGCCATAAATTGTAAATATTTAATATCCATCAAATAAAATTTTATAGAGGCCTTGTTTTTAGTAAAGCAGAGCACTCTTTTTTTGTTTTTCTGCCTTTTCGCATGATGTATCATATATGTATATAGGCGTGTGCTTTGAAGCGTGCACATACACATATAGGAGGTAGCTCTTATGAAAAAGTATCGTTCGTTTTTATTGAATCTAGTTTTCATTGCGACAACTTTAACCGCGTGTTCTGGAATTGAACATAAAAAAGAACAACCAGTTATAGAAGAAAATCAGTATCAATTAACTGACCCGGAAATGCATGAAATTCTTAGAGAATGGACTCCAAGAGTGCATATAAGAGAAGTTGAAGATTTACAAACTGATATTGATGAATCATCCTTTGATCCAATTCCTGAGGATAAACAAGATAAATTATCCACAACAATTATGGACGCTCCACGTGATAGCCGTATCGGCATTATGTTTAATGAAGCGGTAAATCCATTTACGGAAGAAAAGTATCAAAGAATTGTTAATAATTATAAAAATGGCCGTTATATTACAATCACTGACGCTAACCATAAAGACCTAGATGTCACTTTAATTACTGAAGATGAACAATTCTACGTTCCTTTAAATTATTACTTTGAGTATGGGGAAGTTTATTTTATTAAACTCGAGGAAGAAGCGGGTTTAATGTTCACCGATAAAGACCCTTCTATTCAAAGATTAACAGTGGAAATTGAAGATGATCCTAGTGAAGCAGAAACTTATGATGATTATCAAATTAAGAGCAATATTCCTTTTATTGATTTAGATAACATCTCACAAGAAGATGTAGATGAAGATGCTTTATTCTCCTTTGTTCATGCCGGCGCTATCCCGGTGATGAATAAAGGCGATATCTTCCAAGTGAGAAAAGAAAACACCAACTCCATGATGGGACTTGATGAATTCTATGGTAAATACGATAGTAAAGAAATGGTTGGTAGTAATATGTGGAAAGTCTATTACACCGAACCAAGCGCTGATGAGATATACGATAAATTAAGATTAAAAGGTGTTAAACCTATCCAAGGGGATGGGCTAAAAGTTTTAGCTACCGAAGAATATATCCAATCACAATTTAGATATTCTAACACCGCTAGAGGGTTATTAACTTTCTTTGCTAAACAAGCAGAAAATAAAGATCCTGACTTTTTAAGATCAGTCATGGATAGGATAAATATCGATATCAATTTTAACTATACCGATAATGTTCTTACATTTACTTTCTCTATCAAGATTTCCAAATTCAAATTAACCGAAAAGCTTTATATGTCGCTTAAATACGAATATCAAAAAATAACGACATATGACCTTGATTTTGATGTTGGTATTAAGACCAAATGGTATATCCCTGTTGGTATCAAATATAAGATTAAATGTGTTGAAGATATTACAGAATCACAGGCTTTTTATGTCATTTTTGATTATGACGCTTCCACTCAAGAAAAGACTGATGACGAAATAAAAAATGAATTACAAGATGATATTAATGAAGCCAAAGCTGGCGAAGATAATTTCGCTCAAGAATTAGCGGGGGATGAGGATGCTCAACAAGAGACATCTGGTAATAAGACTACAATTCCTTTATTCTCCTTACCAATTTCTATTGCGGGACCACTTGTCTTTGAAATTGGGTTAGATTTTATTATTGATATTACTCTTCAAGCCTATTTCATGGTGAAGAAGCAGTGGAAGAGTAACCGTGTTGTCTTTAATTTCTCTAATGAAGGTGGTGGACAAAGCGATACCCATCAAGATGTTAAATCTTCTTCTATTTGGGATTTCTACTTCATGGGTAAAGCAGAAGTTAAATTATCACTTAAATTACGTGGTTCCTTATATTTTGAAGGAACTTATAAATACTTGCACGCAGAAGTCTACGCTGAATTTTGGATTAAAGTTGGTGTTACTGGTAACGTTATGGTCTCCTTCTCCTCTGGGTGTAGTGAAGACCAATTCGTTGGTAACTTATCAGTGGATGCTTATGTTCAGATGGGCGCGGATATTGGATTTGATGTTGTTATTGCTATATTAGATTATGGCGAGTCATTTAATTTGTTTAAGACATACATCCTTAGATTCTGTCTATCCAATAGCATTGAAGCCTACGCAGATGATGCGAATGACCATCTTGATTTGAATCAAACTAAATTCGATTTAGGAAAAGGTGGTTTGTTGAAGTTCCGTGTGTGGGATGGTGTTCACTGTATCATGGATACGAAAGAATTCGGGGCTAATGATACACAAGCTATTATTGAAAGCTGGTTAGGTGATTTAAACGTTAATTGTTTCAGCTTTACGGCTGCTGATCCAAATTTACTTTATTTTGAAGATGGGTATTTATGTGTTAAAGATGGCACTGCAGCGGAATTTGATACATCCTTTACTATCCATATTTCTAATGCGCTTAGCTTCGTGGATGATAAAACTATCACCGTGCACTTTGATGCCCCTGATGCGCACCATGTCTATATTGAAGATAAGGATATGGGTAAATATCGTCCAGGTGCAACATATACCTTACCAGACGCTCCTGAAAAAGGCGGATATCGTTTCTTAAATTATATTTACGAGGAACAATCACTAAATCCTGGCGATACAATCACGATGCCAAGTGAAGATATCCATATCGGTATTTCTTGGTATAAAATCAAATACTACACTGTCATGTTCTATGACGGATTAAACAATCTTGTTAAATTAGATAATCACGTTGAAGAAAATACTGCGGCAATTGCCCCAGATCCAGAAGAAAGAGATAAATATATGGCAGGTTATACATTTATCGGCTGGGACAAAGATTTCTCATGTGTTAATTCGCATTTAATTGTGCGTGGCATTTATGTAAAGGTAGGTGACTAATTATGAAAAAGCTTACTATCTTATTACCTTTTGCTTGTTTACTTCTTTCTAGTTGTGGATGTAGCAAAAATACCCCTGTTATTGATGAGGATAACAAAGTTAACGAAGAAGAACCATCTATCATCGTTGAGGAGAGTCAACCATTTAGATATACTCCTCTAGAAGAAGAACTAATCATGGTGGACCAAGATGGACTAGAAGTCTTTGAAATCGAAGTTATCGATATTCCTAGGGATGGTATTAAAGCCTGTTCATGGGATGATTATGATATCAAATTGCGTGTTCATTATAACGATGGTTCGACACAAGACTATCCATTTAAAGAAAAACATATTCCTCTTGCCTCCCGTCATTATTTAGGAGAATTGGGACATCATAATATTGAAATTATTGTTAATGGTCACACTGCGAAGTTTGGTTTTGATATTTTTGATAATCCAGATTTCCATGGCTATAATGTCCAATTTGTTAATTCTCGCACTAGTGAAGTGATTTACGAAGATGTCGTCGGCTATTATAAAAACGCCCGTTATCCTGGGGTTTTACCAGAAGATAAGGTTGTTGATGAAGAACATATCTCTCGCTTTGCTCACTGGGACTATCCTTTAGAATATGTCCATCAAGATATGGTCTATACAACTATTTTCCGTAACGAAGAAAAAAGATTATATGGGGATATACCAATGGATGGTGGACCTATTTTGATTAAACAGGTGAAACAAGACGATGAAATATCCGCACTTGTTTATTTAGGCCGTGTTCATAACGCCCCTGTTTATGCCAGCGAGGTTCATCAACACACTCAAGGCGAAACTGGAGAAACAATCGGCTTTAGAGCGATTAGTAATTATTCCAATGACTGGAACCATTTAAATGAATCCATTTTGAATAACGCTATTCAGTATCAATATAATCCAACATATAACTCATATTTATATGGCTCGAATGGTCCATTCACCAATAACCCTAATTTCTTAAGCAATTTTGAAACTATTTATGATCCTATTTATAGTAGATCCGTGCATATGGATGATGGCTTATTAATTGATACTTCAATTAGTGAACCATATGATAATTGCTACAACAAAGCTAGAAGTTATCTCACATACACAAAGGATATTCAAGATAATGATGAAACAGGATATTACCGTATCGCGGTTACATGCCACTTTGACATTTATACATCAATGACATTTAAGAGTATGGGTAATGGCAAATACGCTTTTGTGGGCAATGCCAAATGGATTTATGCGCCAGTCCTACAAAAAGCAACAGTGTCTTTGGAATTTAGTGAACAAGCTGACTTTGTTAATACCTTTGCTAAGAAAGTCACTTTCTCTAACGAACAGTTATATAACATCGCGAATGAATTGGATTGGGGGAACTAATTATGAAAAATAAGAAATTAATAATACTTTCTTCAATTGTGATGGCTTCTTTAGCGCTTGGGGCTATTGTTATTAGTGGTTCAAATAAACTATCAAATGAAGCTGATTCCCTTACTAATACTTATACGATGAGACTAGATTCCGTAAACCAATTAGTGGATGAAACTCCTAATAATGCTGAACCAGGTGAAAAATATGGAAAAGTCTTAACCGATAATGGTGCGGAAGTGCATATGCGTTATAGTGAAAACTGCACGATTGATTCAGATGATTACTTTTTAATTATGAATGGCAGTGATGTTTTCTATAACGAAGGAGCGGTCTACGGCCTTCAGAGTGTAGAATACAAGATTGATCAACGTGTTACACTCATATATGGTTTTTCTCCTGAAGATGCTGCTTATTCTTATGACATCGGCCAGGATGGTACAGTTCAAAGTGGAACATTCTATTTTAATGATTCTGAAGGTGCTCCTTCTCATTTCCGTTTTGTGCCACATACTGAAACTCATATTGTTTATTTGAAGTTTTATTATTCCTGTATTGCTTCGCCTAATCCACATCGTATTGATGGAGAGTGGACTTATGTCGATAATTCTGACTTAAGCGATGGTTCTATTTCCATTACTGGCTATAGCATTAATGAAGCCGATATCCCTTATGATAAAACTTTAGCGGTGCCTCGTGTTTTAGACGGCAAAATTGTTACTCGTATTGTTAGTGGCGCACTCAGTAGTGCTTATTGGGTAGAGACTCTTGTCCTACCATTCATGGGCACTCATAAATACATTAACATTATTAATGAACATTATTCCTTTGGCTCGATTTGGGGGAGTGATAATGAGAGAGTTTTAGACTCAAGATATCGCATAATTAACCAAAAAGAGGCGGATTCTGGCGGATTTGTCAGTTGGGTTGTTCCTGCAAATTTAAAAAATATCTATATCAATAAAGGCAATGGGCTCGATGAACATGATACCGAGTATAGGATTCCTGATTATGCCTTCTATGGGGCGGATTTCCTAAAATACATTAACATTAATGAACATATGAGAGATATTGGTAGATATGCCTTTGCCAATTGTATCAACATTGAAGAATTAGTGCTTCCTAATCTTATTAAGAATATTGGTACTGGAGCCTTCGCTAACATGCAAAGTGCGATAATTCGTTCGCTTGGTAGCACCGCTATCACTGATTCCATGAATCCGTATCACTGTCCAGTCAGCACGGAGTATGTTGAGACAATTGTAAAAGATGGAGTTAAATATGATGTCTGTGGAGTTGCGAATGCTCATTATCTTAATGCGATTGGATTAGACGATCATAAAACTTCCTATATCGATTTAGACCTCAACTATTCTTATAAAGGTGAGACTATTAAAGTCCATAGTGTTGCAAATAGGGCCTTCCAACAAGAAGGTTCTATAAGAACAGTGGAATTCCCAACCACAATTTATTATGTTGGATACAATTGTTTCCGTGATGCTTATAGAGCCACAATATTCTTATCATCTAGCCCTGATGAAAACTTTATGGCGGATTGGAATACCGGTGTCGGCGGATGTTTCACTAACTTCTTCATCAGCGGTTCTTGGAACGATATTAGTTCTGCGGAATTAAGTAATAGTGATCAAGTGTTCCTTGATGTTTCAAATAAAGAAAGTCATTCAGTTTTAGATTTAACCAACATTATTAACTATAATCAGCATCCAAATGCCACCTTATATACCGCGGCATATTGCTGTGAAGGCGATGAATATTTACAAACCGTATATTTACCAAAGAAAGTTAAATTAGGGAAATATAGTTTCTATAATTGTCCAAACTTAACAGTGGTTAATTACGATGGCACTTATAGTGAATTCATTGATAATGTAGATATGAATGCCTTCAAAGGTACGGGGGTAACCGAGGTTAATTGCCAAGGTGGTCCTCATTCATTTAATCCATAAGAGTTTTCTCTATTGAAATGACCAAGTCTTCACGGCTTGGTTTTTTGTTTATTTTTAAACTATTCTAATAAAGTTGCATTTATTGCTAAGATAAATATATGAGAAAGCAACGTTTACTTTGGACTATTATGGTCTTTGGAATAGTGGGCACCATCTATGGAGTCTATTCTCTTGTTTACCACGCTAATCATGATAAGGAATTATCTATTGCTGGGTTAGTGCTTCTTATTTTTGGTTTACTTGCTTTGGCAGTCCTTTCTGGCCTATATCTTTACGATTATGTTGTTAACAAAAAGAATAAAGAAGAAGTAGTGGCCCCTATTGAAGAAGAGAAGCAAGTAGAAAAGGTTGAGCCAACAAAAGAAGAAGTTAAACCAAAGGTTTCAGTTAATGCTTCTAAACAAAAAGATGATGTTGAATATGTTTCTAGACCTCAAAGGAGTAGTGAATCTTATTCTTCTTATAGCGCCTCTACGGTTTATGTCAAACAAGTTGGTTATGGGCCATTATTAAGAGTGGAAGGTAGCCGCATTTTAGATTTGCGTAATAATTGCTATTACCGTATGGAAAACAATATGGTGATGTTAGAAGGATCTGGTCCCGTTTTTGAAATAAGAGGTAGCCAAATTAAAAATGCATTTGGCGGTTATCTATATGAATTAAGTGGCAATAATATCAATAAAGTGTTTGGTGGTTTCTATGCCTCTATTAGTGGTAATTACATTACTCTTTATGATGCTTCGCTTAAATATGAGATGACTGATTCTCTTTCTAAAAAGCAGCTATTAGCCGTGGCTGCTTTGCTGTTTGGGGAATATTGAAATAGCATATACAGCCTAAAAATGCTGTAAAATTACGGTTTTTTGTTGTTTTTAGCTGGATTAGTATAAGATGATTCGCTTATACATATATGGATACTCCAGGCAATACTGGTAGAGATTACTACGATTGGAGAATATTTGCTAATGAAGCAGTGAGAACTTTCACTCAAGAGAATCCTTCCTCTATCGCTCCATCATGTTCACCTAGTGACATGTATCTAAATATTATCGCCTGTAATGGTATGAAGATTGATGTCTCAAGTATTTCATTAACTTATAGCTAGGAATACGATTTATAATCTTTATAAATAAAGATAACTACCGCTTGGTAGTCTTTCTTTTATTTATTACTTTTATCATTCGTATATAATCGCTATATAATACTAAATAGTATTGTTAGGAGATTAATATGGCTGAAATAGTAGGAAAGAAAAATGGTTTTCAAAAAGCAGGAATGATTTGTGGCTTCCTTGCCATTATTTGTTGCTTTGTGGCTCTTGGTTTATCGGTTAATGATAGCTATTTTTCTATTTATTTTTTATGTACTGCACTTGTCTTATTGGGATTAAACCGTGTTGGTCTTCATTTAAGTAACTTTAAGAAGAATATGTTTGAAAATATTTTTCTTACCGCGTTTGTTTTTGTTTTGGCTCTTCTAGTAGCCCTTACTAAATTTGGAATATATTTTTTAATTACTTCGATGTTCCTTTATTCTCTTACAGTTATAGCGGCTCGTTTATTGAAAATAAAAGAAGATCCATCTCCTCAAACAATTGTCTTTAATGTTCTTTGTATTGTATTCGTATTTTTATTCTCGTTCGTTTTCTTTTTCCCAGCGATATATGCAAAGCACGCAACCTCAGTCAGTAACTCTAACTTTATTGTTTTATGCTTTTCACTAGTGGTTATTGTTTCTAGTATTAAGAATATAATTCTTCCTTACTATGACACGCTTAAACTTGGTGTTATCAGTGACATCCTTAGAAAGTCATTAGTTTATGAAATTGTTTTAAGTTTATTGATTCTCGTTGTTTTATGTGCTGTTTATTTTACTGTCGAAGAACCACTAATGACTAGTTATGTCGATTCTTTATGGTATTCTTTCGCAGTTATTACAACGATTGGCTTTGGCGATGTTTCGGTACAAACCACTCTTGGTAGAATCTTATCTGTTATTCTGGGTATTGCTGGTATTGTGGTGGTGGCTTTATTCACCTCATTTATTGTTAACTTCTATAACGAGATGAACCGCAAGAGAAAAGAAAAACAACTTAAAGACATCATTGATGAAGAAATTGAAGAAGTTATTAAACATCATCAAGAAGAAGAAACAGAATAGAGTTATGAGCCACCTAGGTGGCTTTTTAATTAGTTAAAATAAAACCGTTAACTGAAGCATTAATAAAGCAGTAATACTTACAGGAATAGCAACAATAAAACCATATTTGACAAAGTCAATGAAGGTATATTTTGTATCGTGCTTATTAACTAAATTAGTGAACATAATGCCCGCTAGTGCGCCTGTAGGAGTTAAGAAGGCCCCTAG
>CAMYVX010000019.1 GCA_947302535.1 uncultured Caryophanales bacterium | reverse complement strand
AAAACGCAAACGAAAAGGGGCTAAGTCACCTCATAGGTTTCTTAACAGCCCCATTAACTTTAACCTGGTGCCGACTATCGGAATTGAACCAACAACCTACTGATTACGATTCAGTTGCTCTGCCAGATTGAGCTAAGTCGGCATAGAAGACTTATAAAAGCCTTCAATAGATTATCAATTAAATGTTTGAGTATCAATTGTTTTTCTTAGTTTTTCTTTTAATGAAAAGAATTAAGACAACAATTTCATGAACCATCATTGGTGATAATGATAATAAAGCCACGAGTAACCAGTGTTCAAGCCTTAAGGTTCCACATTTAAAGAATGAATTTAATCCTGGAGTAAGAACAACTACAATTTGTAAAACCACACCAAGAATAAAGGCAATCCAAATGAGTTTATTCTTTGTTTTAAAGTTATGAATAACAGAACGGCTACGACTTGTCATACCTAACATATGAACTAACTCTGATAAAGAAAGTACACAGAAGGCCGCGGTTTGAGCGACTGAACCTAAATCCGCTCCATCTGGATCAAGAAGGAACCAAATGTCCCAATTAACACTTCCAAAAGTAATGCCATATTCAATTACAGGAGCCAATAAGAAAGCCGCTACTGTGGCTAAGGTAATAACTACACCATAACCAAACATTTGCCATAAACCGCCATGAGAGAAAAGCGTTTCATTAGGATCGCGAGGCTTTTCATTCATGACATTTTTATCTTTCTCATCTGCTCCTAAAGCAACCGCAGGAAGAGAATCGGTGATTAAGTTCACCCAAAGAACGTGAACTGATAATAATGGGGTTGGAATCTGATAAGTTGTAAATAAACCACAAATAACAATTGAAAACATTGTAAAGACTTCGGCAATATTACTTCCTAAAAGGAAGAAAACAGTCTTTTTAATATTTGCATAGATACCTCTACCTTCTTCAACGGCCTTTTCAATAGAAGCAAAATTATCATCGGTAAGAACCATATCAGCAGCACCTTTAGCGACATCAGTACCAGTAATGCCCATAGCAATACCAATATCCGCTGCTTTGAGTGAAGGAGCATCATTAACTCCATCTCCCGTCATCGCCGCGATTTGTCCATTAGCTTTTATAGCCTTGACAATAGCAACTTTGTTTTCTGGAGAGACACGAGCAAAGATTCTTACAGTCTTTACTTTTTCTTGTAATTCTTCAGGAGTTAAAGCATCAATTTCAAATCCTGACATAGCTTGTGATTCATCTTCCGCAATTCCTAATTCTTTAGCAATAGCTAAAGCTGTGGTCTTATGGTCTCCGGTAATCATAATTGTGGTAATGCCGGCCTTCTTAAATATCGTAACAGCGTTTTTAGCCTCTGGACGAGCCGGGTCAATCATACCAACTAAACCAATAAAGACAAGATTCTTCTCTTCAAGTTTATCGTCTTCTTTATACGCTAAAGCGAGAACACGAAGAGCTTTCTCCGCCATTAAGTCAGATGCCTTGAAAATGGCTTTTTTATCTTTTTCGGTAATCTTACGAACTTGTCCTTTTTCTTCAATAAAAGAGGATACACGTAAGATAGAATCTAAAGCACCTTTAGTGAAGACAACTTTACTCTTACCATATTTATTTAGAGTAGACATCATCTTACGGTTAGAATCAAATGGATACTCATCTAAACGTTGGTAGAGCTTTTCAATATCGCCTTTTCTTTGGTTATGAGAATTAGCAAATTCCACTAAGGCAATTTCAGTAGGATCACCAAAGAGCCCACCATCAGTAGAAGCATTACTACATAAGGACATACCCAAAGATAATTTATGTAGTTTTTCATTTAATAATTCGTCTTTTTCATATTTTTTTCCATCAAAATAAGCGGAAACTACAGTCATTTTGTTTTGTGTTAGTGTTCCTGTTTTATCACTACAAACAGTTGAGACAGCGCCTAAAGTTTCAACAGATGGAAGTTTTCTAACTATGGTATTAGCCTTCACCATTCTTTGAACGCCAAGCGCTAAAACAATAGTAACAACGGCTGGTAAACCTTCTGGAACAGCAGCCACTGCTAAAGAGATAGCAAACATAAAGTCAGTGGTAATTCTTGAAGCATATTCACTAGTTGCAACTCTAGAGATGAAGAATAAATCAACGAGTTGCACAATGAATAAAGCAATAACAATGATGATAGTTAAAATTCCTAAGAACTTAGATAGTTCAGCAAGCTTCTTTTGAAGTGGAGTTGTTTGGTCTTCATCATGAGATAACATTTCGGCGATTTTACCTGTTTCAGTATTCATGCCAGTGCCAATTACAACACCTTCACCACGACCGTAAACAACAGGCGTAGACATATAGGCAACGTTGATCCTGTCGCCAACACCAACAGGGTCAGTAAAAACAATCTCAGCGTTCTTTTCTACGGGTAGAGATTCTCCAGTTAAAGAAGATTCGTCAGTTTTTAAATTTATGGAAGTTAATAATCTTAAATCAGCGGGAACAGTTCTTCCTTCTTCTAAAACAACAATATCTCCAGGAACAAGTTCCTCAGCTTTAATTTCTTCCACTACTCCATCTCTTCTTACTAAACAAGTTGGAGAAGACATCTTCTTTAAAGCTTCTAGAGATTTTTCAGCCTTGTTTTCTTGAACAGTTCCGATTGTGGCATTTAAGATACATACACCCAAAATAATAACGGGGTCAGAGATGATTTCCATAACCGTTGGCTTATCTGTGATATCAGGACTATTCAAAGAATAGATTGAAATAGCTAATGACAAAATAGCCGCGGCTAAAAGAATAAAAATCATCGGATCATTAAACTGCGATAAGAAAGTTAAAATAAGCGGCTTTTTCTTTTTTTCCGCAAGTTTATTTAAACCATATTGAGCTTGTCTATTTTTTACTTCTTCTTTAGATAAGCCTTGATTCTCGTTAACTTGGAGTTCCGCTAATGTTTCTTTCGCGCTTTTGTTCTCGTACATAAAAAGTATTCCTTTCCGAATACGTCTCGCGCATTATTTCAAGTAATGGTTAGCTCCCGGATTATTACTAAACGTGCTGACGGTTACTAACTAAGCTACTCCCGTAATTCATTTATATTATATACAACTTTATTTTTATATTATATACAACTTTATTTTCTTTAAGAAAACAAAAAGTGTTGATAACTTACCAACACTTATAATCCAATTGGTGCCCGAGGTCGGACTTGAACCGACACGATATCGCTATCGCTGGATTTTGAGTCCAGTGCGTCTACCAGTTTCACCACTCGGGCCTAACAACTGCTTTATTATATTCTTTCTATTAAAACTTTTTCAATAGAATTGATAGTTAATAAAAAGTTCAGTCAATTGACCGAACCAAATATTCTTTGGAGCGCTTGATGTGATTTAAACACATGACCTCAACCTTCGGGGGGTTGCGCTCTATTCAGCTGAGCTACAAGCGCGTCTAGTAAAATTATATTTATCTTTCTAACAAGTACAAAGAAAATAATTACCGGTTAATTCCCCGGATAGAAGATAGAGGAAGTATATGTTTATGAGGGTAAATAATAGAGCCTGGATTAATAACAGAATTACATCCAATTTCACAAAATTCCCCAATAATCGCGCCTATTTTATCTGTTTTTGCATTAATTTTATCAATTATTATCTCTTTATGGTCAAGTCGATAATTAGATATGATTGCTCCTGCTCCAAGGTGTGAATGATGACCTATAATAGAGTCACCTACATAATTAAAATGAGCAATAATAGCCCCTTCCATAATAAGAGAGTTTTTAATCTCGCAAGAATGCCCAACGAAGCTATTTTTTTCTAAGATGACGTTCTCTCTAATATAAGCATTAGGTAATACCTTAACTCCTTTAAAGATGATACATGGGCCTATAATCGTCGCAGTCTCGTTTACTTCTGCATCCTTATGAATATAGATATTATTATCTTTAACAACAAAATCTTCTTTATGAAGTTTATTTATTTCCTCTTTAATGATTAAAGATAAAGAAACAATCATCTCCCATGAATACGAGAAACAAGAAACATAATCCTTAATAAGGCTAGAAGAGTAATCTATTGGTAAGTAATCCATCATCCTAATAAATATGATATATCGTCTAAAGATAAAGATGTAATAGAAGAATCATTCTCATTAATAAGGTCACTAATTAATTCTTTCTTCTTCTCTTGTAAATCTAACACTCTTTCTTCAATAGAGTTTTCACAAATAAGTTTAATAACCTCAACGTTTCTTTCTTGACCAATACGATGGGCCCTATCAGTGGCTTGATTTTCCGCTGCTACATTCCACCAAGGATCAAGATGAATAATAACATCAGCTCCAGTTAGATTAAGACCATTACCACCAGCTTTCAAAGAAAGAAGCATAACTTTATTCTTTCTATCCTTATTGAAAGCCTGACATAAAACTAATCTATCTTCCGCTTTTGTATCGCCAGTAATCATACTATATGAAATGTTATCTTCTTGAAGAAGTGTTTCAATCTGTTCTAAGGCTTTAACAAATTGAGAGAATATTAAAATCTTATGGCCACTTTCGATTCTTTGATGAATAGTTTCTAAAAGAATTGCGAGTTTACCACTATCCCCACTATAGTTCTCCACGAATAAAGAAGGGGTGATACAAATTTGTCTTAATCTCATTAATATAGAGAATATTTCTCCACGATTATTCTTCTCTAATAGGCTATTCTTTGCTTTTAAACGATAAGCATCATATACCTTACGTTGTTCGCTAGACATATCGCATGTAAGTAAGACATCATACTTAGGTGGAAGTTCACTTAAAACATCTTTCTTGATTCTTCTTAAGATGAATGGCGCCACTTTCTTTTTAATCAAAGCGGCATAATTATCGTCGTTTTCATATCTAGTTTTAAATTCATGGATCTCTGGGAAATAATTAGGCATTAAGAAATTAAATAGACTCCATAAATCTAAAACGCTATTTTCAATAGGAGTACCCGTAAGAATAAAACGTGTAACGGAATGGATGTGAGATAAAGAAATGCTTCTTTGAGATTCTGAATTTTTAATAGCTTGACCTTCATCAAGAATCAAAACACCAAATGTCTTATCTTTATAAGATTTTTCATCTAATCTTAACGATTCATACCCAGTTATATATACGTGTTTCCTATTGTTATCTATATGGTTTATGAGGTTAACACGATTCTTCTTATCTCCATATATAAGAGTGACGCCTAAAGAAGCAAAAAATTTATTAAATTCACTTTTCCAGTTAAATAAAAGTGACTTTGGGCAAACTATAAGTACTGGTTTTTCTTCTTTAAGTAATGAGATAAAAGATATGACTTCAAGTGTCTTACCTAAACCCATCTCGTCAGCAAGGATGCCGCCCAAAGAATGTTGATATAAACACTTGAGCCATTTAACTCCATCAGCCTGATAAGTTCTAACATCTGCGGATATATTTGAAAGGTCAACTTCACCTTTTTTGAAATCTTTTATATCGGCTAGTATATCTCTAATTTGTTCGCTAACAATGATATTAGAATTATCATCTAAAGTTTTAAAAGCATAATAAATTGGTAGTTTTTGCGGTTTATTTAATGTGTTTTTATCTTTATAGAGTGCTTCGACATTCTCATAAAAGTCTTTGGCCTGATCAACAGATAAGTCGACTAAACGGTTATTAAGCAAAACATATTTCTTCTTCTGTTTAAGTCCGTTTAAAATAGTTAGAAGTTCTTCGTCAGAATAAATAGAATCTCCAAGAAAGACATCAAGCATATTGTTATTAAGATTAATCTTTATTTGAGGCGCTCTAAATGAAGAGAGATTCTTATTTAAAATATTCTCAGCTAGATAGACACTACAAACTTTCTTTAAATCACTATAATCACTACTAAGGAAATTCCAAATTTGGTTTTGATCTTTGATTTTGTTTTCATTAAAACCATATGATGACAGTAATTGATTATATCTATCATATTGTAAGAGGTTAAATTTGTTTAATGAGGAAGCCTCTACCATTTCTTCACCAATCCAAAGCTCGGTTTTTAAAGAAATATGGTCTTTATTAAAATCAAAATAGGCTTTGATTTGTAAGGTATCAAAATCAAAATCATTTTCAATTGATTTATCGAAGATGAAATTATCTGGATACCTTAGAATGAAGGTATATTTAAAATCATCGATCTTATCTTCAATTGAGGCAAACGGAGAATTGATAATGTTTTGAAATAAAGCAACATAGATTTTGTCTTCATTAAATACATCAATGGTTCTTAAAACATCATTCATTAAGTAAATAGTGCCATTGATAAGCATGTACTCGTTTGCTAGATGAGCATGTAAGACATAGTCAGCATCAACACTTATATATGTTGATACTTTATTCATTCTTACAAAGTAAGGCCTATCGTTTATCGATATATATTTGTCTTTATAAATTTTAAATATATCTGCGACCACTTTTGCAGTAATTGAAATCTCGCGAGCGTTAACTGTTGAGGTTAGAGTAAAAAAGCCTTCAACTATAGAGATAAGTTTTTGTGAACATTCATCAAAGATGGATAAAGAGTGAATAAACTCTAAATCCTTGCCATAACGATAAACGACATTTTTCTTTATGCGATTAATAAAGTCTCCAATTTTCAGAATGATGTATTCTTTATCTCTACCGATTTTAAGCGATAGATAAAAGTGATCACTATCCATCCTCAGTAAAGGAGTGACATGAACTAAGCTAGTGATGTTAATAATATCTTGGGTACCAATACGTTCAATGAGACGGTCTAATTTCTTCTCAAAATCCTTTTTATAAACGTCACGATGATTAAGAATAACTTTGTTATAGCTTTTAATTGTTTCTTCTTTTAAAGTTGTGTTCTCTAATAAATAATGAAGCATATATTTATTGACGAGATTATTTCCTTTAAATTCTGGTAGAGCAATAGAGTTCATTGCATCATAATCAATATAGATTCTATTTTCATTCACCATCACAACATATTTCATGACGATGTTTTTGTTATCTTTTCTTCTTCCATATAAATAAAGGCGGAAAAAGTTATTTTGTAAATCAAAGTTATATTCAAAATAAACTCTATCAAGCAGTAGCTTACTTTCTTCAGCATTAATAAAACTCTCGTTAAGGTAATCTTCGAAGAAATTATTAATGTCTTCTATAGATAAAGTATTAGAGGTTTTCAGCATGCAAATAAAATAACATATTTGCTTATTGTTTTATAGGATTTTTCTTAATTTTATCTTTAGATAATGTCAAGGTTTTACCCTTCTTTTCTATCTTCTTCTCTTTTAATAAAATAGCGATTAAACGAGAGAGAGTTTCACGCCTTAAAAACAGTTCATTAGCTAAAGAAGAAATACTATTATAAGTGATTTCATTATTATGAAGTTCCATATAATAAAAGAAGCGCTCTTGAGCATTTTGTAGAGTCATAATTTTTAATTTAGTATTAAGTGAGATGCTAAATTGAGACTGCATTTTTAAGTATTGAATGAGAAAATCTTCATTGCTTTGAAAAAGTGATAAAAGTTGTTTTTTATCTAATAAGATTACTTCGCTTTTCTCTTTGCAAATGACATTTCCGCGGTAGTAAGGATGGGATGAAAAGATTAAATTATTGCCAAAAACTCCGCCTTCAGAAATCTGGTTATAAATAATCTCATTACCAGATATTGAATAAGAGGCAATAACAATTAATCCTTTTTTAACTATTCCTACATATTCACAAAGATCATCCTCATGAAAAAGAATCTCTCCTTTTGCTATATAGATGGTTTTGATGGTTTTAGAGTCTATTTCTTTTAGAGTATCAATTAATGCCATAGTGTGATTCAAATCACATATTATTGTATATTTTTAAAATATAATATCAAAGGAAAAAAGGAGATTATTTTATGAATAAAATCAATAAACTTACAATTGCGTCATTATTAACACTCTTATTATTAGGATGTTCAAATAAAAAGGAAGATACTGATCCTTCTAAGATTGATACATCTGACTTGACAGTGTGCTGCCCAATTGGGGCTCCCGCAATGGCGTTATACAATCGTTTATTTTCTGACAAAGTTGAAATCAATGCCCCGAGTAATGTCGAGACATGGTTTTCAGAAGGAAAAAGCGACATCATATTCGCCCCTACTAATGCTGGCATTAATTTTATTAATAAGAAAAACGCAAACTATAAAATCGCTGCTACAGTTACATTCGGTAACTTCTATTTAGCTTCTACTGGTAATGACAATGACGGTCTAGATAAAGATGATTATGTGGTTATTTTCCAAAAAGGAAATATCCCAGATAAATTATTCCAATACATTTATGGAAATGATTATAATGCTCACTATGTCGCGGACAATGCGGCTGCCATACGTTGCTTAGTTAGTGGAAAAGATGAAAGTAACAATAATGCTTCTGTCGATTATGTTTTGGTGGCTCAACCAGGATTATATCGTGGCTTAGAAAAAAATAAAAACGCAACACTATATAGTAATTTACAAAGCGAATATAAAAAGAAGACCAATAACGAAGAAATTACTCAAGCTAGTATTTTTATTAATAATGATTTAGCACTAGATAAGGCTAATGCCTTCTTGGATGAAATCGAAAGCGATGTTAAAGCCTTATTAGCGGATCCAAATACAGTTGTAGATAACGTTTTTGGCGATATTGAAGACGTTCAACTAAGCGCGAAATTAAGTGTCGGTAAAGAAGATTTAAAAGCTAGTATTAAAGATGGCTCAATGGGTCTAGGATATAAAAAAGCAAAGGAAAATAAAGAGGCTATTGATAAGTTTTTAACTAACCTCTCATTAGGTAATGAAACAAGCGAAGAGATTTATTTCTAATCACTACACTTTAATAACTCTAGGAATACTATTTGTTTTAGCCATTTGGAGTCTAGTTTCGTTTAAGGACGGTAATGGAACTTTTCTTTTTCCTTCTCCCTTTGATACTTTTAAATCACTAGGAGAATTATTAAAGAGTTCCTACACCTATAAATCCATAGGTTGGACATTATTAAGGACGTTTTTAGGATTCTTGATTTCATTAGTTTTGGCCTTGTTTTTAGGCTTAATCGCAGGTAATTATAAGAATTTACAAACTTTTTTCAAACCTTTAATTATAGTTTTCAAGGCCGTTCCAACCGCTGCATTCGTCTATTTGTTTTTAGCTAGAAACGGTTCTAGGTGGGCGCCAATGTATATTGTTATGTTAGTCTCTTTCCCTATCATCTACGAGTCTATTATTGGAGGCATGAATTCAATTGAAGATGAGATATTAGATCAAATTAAAATCGATTGTCTTGATCCTTTTACTCCTCTATTTAAAATTAAACTACCTCTCACATTTCCGTTCCTTGTCATTGGTATGACCAGTTCTTTTGCCTTAAGTATTAAAACCGAAATCATGGCGGAGATTATTACAGGAGATACTAATTATGGATTAGGGGCTATGATAAGTGCATACCGCAATCTTGATCCTACTGATTTATCTCCGATATTTGCCATCGCCTTAATTGCGATAATAATTGTTCTAATAATTACTCTTATCGCCCATCTAATAGAAATTAGAATCAAAAGAAACATCCAATAGAAAAGCACTCATTGTTAGAGTGCTATTTCTTTAGTTTTATGTTTGTTTATTTTTCTTCTATAGAAGATTCTTCTACTTTTTCTTCTTTAGGAGCAACTTCTTCAGCCGGTTTAACTTCTTCGACTTTTGCATCGCTCACATTACTAGCAGCAGCTAATTCTTGAGAAAGACGATTTCTTCTAGCGGCTCTTCTGGCTTCTCTTTCATATACGCGATCGCTGCGTTTAGCGAATGCGCATAAGATGATGATAGCGAGTAAAGCACCGATGCTAAGAAGGATTAAACCCCAACCAAAGAAACCTAAACCAAAATGCTCGGCAAGGGAATCACTAGCGAGTTGTAAAACATTCTTGCTTGGAATGACATCAATATACATACCAATTAAGCCAAGAACTAAATAAGTTAAACCCCAAAGGGCTAATAAACCCGCGATAATATAAGAAACGAGTTCAAATACTGAGAACTTTTTTGTAGAATTTTCATTTTTTGCCATAAAACTATTCTCCCTTTAAATTAAGCGTCAGCTTTTTCATTAGCTTGTTTACGATTGAGTTGCATCATTTCATTTAAAGCTTTATTGAAGGCTTCTCTCCAAAGAGGTTCAACCTTAGCAACCGCTTCGTTAAGCTTTTTATTTGTTTCTTCAAATAAGTCTTTGAATGACTTGTTGTCTCTTCTATCACGTCTTCCTTCAGTCATTTCAATTAATGCGTTGACTTCGTCAAGCAAGTCTAATGTCGCATTGTCAGTGACATGGGTATGAGCGCGTGAGAAACGGATGAAACCTGCTAATTTAGAAATTTCATTTTGCACGATGAAATTGGATTGTGGAGTAGGCTTACCTTGAGATTCGCTCATCACTTTTTGGAACTCAGAGAATGATTTTTGGAATTCTCTTAACACAAGCATAGCGAGAACTAAACGATATAAACGGTCATCAAGTGTCACTAAATCAGTGATGATGGCTTCGGATTCGTTTTGTTGACGAGCATAATTAAGATAACCATAGATGATATCTCTAATAGATTCAGTTAAACCAGTAACTCCATCAAAGATTTTGATGTGTTGAGTGTGATCAACACGAATTTTCCCATCCGCTGTTGGAACTAAGATAGTTGTTCCATCTGCATAAACTTCATCAAAGAAGGCATTGAGCTTTTCACGAATCTTATCGCCTTGCTCTTTGTTGTTGTCTAAGAAGTTGCCTAAAGCAGAACCAGGTTGCATACCTTTAGTTAAGACTTCTCTTCTTTGATCAAAAAGTTGCTTTGTGTGTTCTCTATCAATGGTGTATTCCATTGTATCTCTTAAATTTAAGAGATAATGATAGATGTTAAAGATGTATTGACTTGTTTGATTCATAATTATTCTCCTTTCAATACATTGTCCAATTTGTGGACCCTTTTAATCGTATGTTTTGCGTATTTCCTTACGCTCGTATAGGCTTTACGCATACAATAACTGTTTTCGTAGAATTTGGTGAACATACTGATGTCATTACCACTATCGCCAACGACAATAACATCCTTTTTATCAACACCGAGTGAACGGCAATAGAATTCTAAAGAATCACCTTTGTTACATCCTAAAGGAGTAATTTCATTAACTTTCTTACTCCAGGAGAATTCCATTTCCGAATACTCTTCTCTAAACACTTTGTTTAGTTCTTTGGTAAATTTCTTTTTGCCGTGGCCTAAACCAAAGAAAACCATGACTTTATAGACTCTACCTTCTTGAATTTCTTTATCAAATAAAGCGTTATCAAGGATGTAAGGTTCACGTCTTTTGAATTGGAATTTGTACCAAAGACGATAGAAAAACATAATCAGTCTACCTACATTGCTATTACTTTTAATAATGCATGGGTATTTTTCTGTGGTTAAGAAGTAACCAATTGGATGATATTTTTCATCAAGAGTCTTTAAGGCTTCAATGATCTTCTTGTTAGGAAGAGCGATATTTCTAATCTCTTTTTTATCAGAAATAATCTTGGCGCCACTACAGGCAAGATAGTCACAATCGCGTCCAATTTCTTTTGATAGATTTTCAATAAATTGTTGGGAACGAGAAGTAACCAAAACAACCTTATTTCCTTCATCAATCCATTTCCTGAGAAATTTAGTGTTCTTTACAGGAATAGCGGTTTTGACCTTATTCGGGTAGAAGAGTGTTCCATCTAAATCGGTTGCAAGAATCTTGTTCATAAGCGCGTAGAAACATTATACACATATACGCGAAAAAAACCTAAAGTTTTTGAAAATAAAAAAGAGAGGCCTAGCCTCTCTCTTACCAATAAAGTTAGATTTATTTAATTGGATTCTCCGCTTGAATAACTCCATAACCGCCATCACGACGATTATAAACAACAGAAATACGGTCATCTTCCTTGTCTAAATAAAGGAAAAAATCATGTCCCAAAGCTTGCATTCTAATAATCGCTTCATCAATATCCATCGCGGTTAAATAGTATGATTTAGTACGAACAACGATGTCTTTTCCATCATCTTCTTCAGTATCGACTTCTTCAAAATCAATGGCGCGTCCAAGAGCGATTTTGCCATTGCTTCTATCCATTTTTGTTTTCAACTTGCGCATTTGACCTTCTAATTTGTCAACAGCTAAATCAATAGCAGCGTACAAGTCTTCGTGTTCAACTTCCGCCCTTAAAGGCATTTCAGGAAGGAAGATGGTCACTTCAATTTTGGCAGTTTCGCCATGAGCAGAAACAACTGCTCTAACACTCACTTCGTCACGATCTTTGAAGTATTTCTCCATCTTGCCGATTTTGTTTTCGACAGCAGCAGAAATACCATCAGTCACGGTGATGTTTTTTCCAATAATTTGATACTTCATATGTATACCTCCTTGTCCAAATTATTAAGAGGATTCTTACACTTTTATTATAGGACCTTTTTTCCTATATTAATAGGAGAAACTGAAAAAGAAAACCGTGTTTCCACGGCTTCTTATATTAAGCAATAACCTTTAGATAATCTTGAATTTCTTTTACCTTGTCTAGCTTCTCCCAAGGAAGATTTAAATCTGGTCTTCCAAAATGGCCATAATTGCAAAGTTCTTGATAAGAGAATGGAGGTTCGTTTAATTTGAAATTCTTGATAATCATGCCTGGGCGAGTATCGAACACTTTCTTAATTATTTTTAATATGATGTCATCGCTATATTTGGCAGTATGATAGGTCTTAATAGCAATGGATAAAGGAGTATTTAAACCAATGCCGTAAGATAGTTGAACTTGTAAACGATCAGCTACACCTGCAGCTACAAGATTTTTTGCAATGTATCGACACATATAAGCTCCGGATCGATCAACCTTAGTTGGATCTTTGCCAGAGAAAGCTCCGCCACCATGTTCACAGCTTCCTCCATAAGTATCGACTATAATTTTTCTTCCTGTTAATCCAGTATCTCCAGCAGGACCACCAATAACGAATCTGCCAGTAGGATTAATAAAATATTTAAAATCAGTGTTCAAACCAAAGGAGGAAACAACTTTTTGCATAATCTCTTTATGAATAAAGTCTTTAAAAGCATTTAAATCAACATCTTCATCATGCTGAATGGACATTAATACAGTATCAACACAAATATGTTTTGGATCAGTATAATCAATGGTAACTTGAGATTTCATATCAGGACGAGCACCAATGAATTTGCCCGACTTTCTTAATCTAGTCGCTTCACGGACTAATTTATGAGCAATAGAAATAGCTAAAGGCATATATCCTTCAGTTTCATTAGTAGCGTAACCAAACATAATACCTTGGTCTCCAGCACCTAAATCTTCCATCTTTTTTTGACTCACTCCAAGATTAATATCAGCAGATTGTGTTTTAACCTTATTAAGAATCTCAACGTTATGATAATTTGTTCCGAGTTCATCTCTATCGTAGCCGATGTTTTTTAGGACATTTTTTGCAATTTTCTCAAAATTTATGGTACCTTTGCAAGTTATTTCCCCACCAATCAAGATAAAATTACCTGTGGCAAAGGTCTCACATGCAACATGTGCATTTTTATCCTCTTTTAAACAAGCATCCAATATAGCGTCTGATATTTGATCACACACCTTATCTGGATGTCCTTCACTAACTGATTCTGATGTAAATAAGATCTTTTCTTGTTCCATAAATCTCTCCTAAAAAATAAAGCCTTCTTAAATGAGAAGGCATAATATTTTCACCCACTCATCGCTAGGACTATGGTCCCCTGAGAAAGAGCACTTACTTACTAACGTAAGAGTTGCTAGCGTTATTTTTCATTCTCTATTAACGCTTCTTGATAAGTAATAGTATTTTATATAAGTTTTGTTAATATAACAACTTAAAGTAAATGTTTTTCTAATCCACGCGCTAATTGGTCTGGACAAGAAGTGCCATTACGGCATTGAATTCCTTTTAAGGTTTTCACCACATCTTCAACTTTGCGCCCTTTGATTAAAGCACATATACCTTGAAGATTTCCGCGGCATCCACCAATGACTTGAGCATCAACAATAATTCCGTTTTCATGGTGAATGATCATTTCACGTGAACAAACGTTTTGTGGCTGAAATCTTAAAGTTTCCATTATTTAATTAATCTCCCGTAAACTGTTCCAGCACAACCGGCAGCATTACTTTCATCAGTGTCAATGTGACAAGCTAAAGCAAAGTCGCTTCTCACTCTAACAACGACATCACCAAAAATGAGGCTGCGTTCTGCTGTTTGAACTTCGAGTTGAACGATTTGTCCGTTTGTAACACCAAATTCTTCGGCATCAGCAGGTGTCATATGAATATGACGTTTAGCAACAATAACGCCTTCTTTTAATTCAACTTCGCCACAGGGGCCGACTAATTTACAAGCACCACTCTCAGCGATGTTACCACTTTCTCTAACAGGAGCAGCAATACCTAACGTACGAGCGTCAGTTAAAGAAACTTCAACTTGGTTTTCTTTTCTAACTGGTCCAAGAATAGAAACATTCTTAATTCTTGTTTCAACTTTTTCTCCTGTAGCCTTATTAAGTTTATAACCAACAATATCCACTCTTTGTCCACTAGCGAATTGGCCAGGTTGACTTAAAGGATTTCTCACCGTTAGTTCAGCGCCCTTACCAAATAAAACTTCTAATGTTTCTTGGGTAACGTGAACATGACGAGCACTTGTTTCTACTAAGATATCTTTCATAAACACTATTTCTCCATTTCTTAAAGCACAATAATTCTAACAAAAAGAAAAAAATATGCAATTTTTATTGCATGAAATACGATAAATAATAATAATTGAGTTATGGAAATTGAAAGCAAAGAACTCGTATTAAAAGCTATTCAAGAAAAAAAGCCTAATCTATTGAAGGAAATATTTGAAACAATTCCAACAATTGATATCGCTGAGGCTATGAATGAGATTAATGATGTTACTCAACTTCTTTATGTTTTTCGTGTTGTCTCTAGTGAATATACTGGTGACCTCTTTGCCGAACTTTCTAATGAACAGCAAGAGAAGATTATCACTGCCTTCTCTGATAAAGATTTAATTAAGTTATTAGAGAACTCCTTTGCTGATGACGTCGTTGATACCTTGGAAGAGATGCCTGCTAATGTTGTCAGCCGTGTTTTAAAAGTTGCTCCTACTGATTTAAGAAAAGATATTAATCAATTACTTAACTATCAAGAAAATAGCGCTGGTAGCGTGATGACCACCGAGTTCTTGGAAATGCGTGATAACGTTACTGTTAAAGATGCATTAAAACAAATTAGAAGCAAAGGTCGTGACGCCGAAACTATCTACACTATCTTTGTAAAAGATATTAAAAGAAATATGGTTGGCACCGTCGACTTAGACGAATTAATCTTTGCTCAAGATGAACAAACACTTGGCGATATTATGAACCGTGACTTTGTCACATGCAATGTTTACGATGACCAAGAAGATGTAGCTAACAAATTCAAAAGATATGACTTACACGCTATGGGCGTATTAAATAATGATAATAAGCTTGTTGGTATTATCACCATCGATGACGTTGTCGATGTTATGCAACAAGAAGCTGAAGAAGATATCGCGGCCTTAAGCCACGTTGCTCCTTTAGAAGATTCATATTTACAAACATCTGTTTGGTCCATGGCTAAAAAATGTATTCCTTGGATTATTGTGTTATTAGTTTTAGGAACATTTACTACTATGGTTTTAGATAGAATTGAAAAAGCTCATGTGTTTGATATTGTTCCTGTTTTAATTGCTTTCGTTCCAACGCTTATGGATACAGGTGGTAATTCTGGTGGACAAACAATTGCTATGATGATTAGAGGTCTATCAACAAACGAATTTAAGCCCAAAGATTATTGGAAAATAATTAGAAAAGAAGCCGTTTCTGCCTTAATTATTGCAACAATCGTTGGTTTATTCTCTTTCGTCTGGTTCACTGTTGAACAATATACTGGCATCGTTCAAATTGAAATTGAGGGACAAGTCGCTAACATTTGGAATGGACATTGCTGGACTTGGGGTTTTGCTCGTCACGCATTACTTGTTTCTTCAGCAGTAAGTCTAACTTTGCTCATTGGTTCCTTCTTAGCAAAATTAGTAGCAGTCTCTTTGCCACTTGGAGTTGCTGCCTTAAATAAGGACCCGGCAGTTGTGGCTCAACCATTATTGACAACAATTATTGACGTTGTAAGTTTGCTTGTTTACTTAGCAATTGCAACATTAGCGTTCTCTTGGTTATAAAAATACTTGTTATTTATTTATCATTTATTTACAATAGACAAGCGAGTTGCGCGAGTGGCGGAATTGGTAGACGCGTACGTTTGAGGGGCGTATTGGGCAACCAGTGTGAGTTCGATTCTCATCCCGCGCACCACTATAAAAGAAATCCTATAGTCAATCTATAGGTTTTTTGTTGCTAAGATAACTTATCTTAATTAAAATGTTATTAGTTTTAGGAGGAAGGTTAATGAAAAAACTAACAAGTATATTCTTTATGGGATTAGCGACAGCGCTCGCAGTTCTTGCCGTCCTCACAATGTTTCTTCCTTTCTTGGAAGTTAATGGATCAGTTGTTAGTGCTGCTTCTGTCTTCTGGTCAAGCGGAGCTCGCACTATTAAAGGAGCGTGGCCATCATTCGTTGGCTTTATGTTGATTCTAGCAAGCGCAATTGCTTTACTAGTATTAGCATTACCATTTGTCCAACCAAGCGCTAAGGTTGAGAAAATCGTATTGATTTCTCTCTTATCGGCATTAACAGTTGGCTTCATCTTGGTGGCTCTTACCGCTGTCTTCTATTCTTCTTTCAATCCTGTGGAAGTCAGTCACATTGTTCTTTACCCAGGCTACTATATCTTCATGATACTTACCTTATGTAGTATCAGTTCCACATTAAAAGCCTTGGTCTTGGATTGGTAAAACTAATTCAAAAAACTGGGTTGAATTCCCAGTTTTTTCTTACTTTTTTAATCTATTTTTAGAATTTTGAAGTATCAAATTCTTTTAAGATTTTTGTTAATTTAGACATCACTTTTTCAATCGTTCCGTCTTCAAATGGATTGTGTAAGTGATTCTTTTCTAATAACTCCACGAATGGGTATTTGCCACCACATTTACAAAGTTTGAAATATTTCTTCCAAGCTTTAGCGTGGTCTTTTCTATCTTCCACAAGGAATTGGAAAGCGACAACTTGAGCAAGGGTGTAATCGATGTAATAGAATGGAGTTGAGAAGATATGTCCTTGTCTCATCCAATATGTTCCCTTGTTTAATGTTGGGCATTCATCATAGACTTTGTGTGGAGTGTAACGAGATTCAATTTCTTTCCAAACTTTACATCTTTCTTCGTGACTTGCTTCTGGGTGTTCATAAACCCAGTGTTGGAATTCATCAACAGAGATACCGTATGGTAAAAATTCGATAGCATCAACTAAATGAGCATAGCGAGCTTTATTAGCGTCTTCTTTAAAGAACTTTTCATAATATGGCCAAGCAAAGAATTCCATGGACATAGAATGGATTTCACAGCTCTCCATTGTTGCTTCACGATATTCAGGAATCTTGATTCCGAAACATAAATATGCTTGGAAAGCATGTCCACCTTCATGAGTTAAGACATCAACGTCACCTTGAGTGCCGTTGAAGTTAGAGAAAATGAATGGAGATTGATATAAAGGGAAGTTGGTGCAATATCCACCAGGAGCTTTGCCTGCGCGCGCGGATAAATCCATTAATTCATATTTAGTCATGAAATCAAAGAACTCTTTGCTTTCGCTTGATAAATGTGAGTACATATCTTTAGCCACACCCACTAAGTATTTTTCATCTCCAGCAGGTTTAGCATTTCCGGAAAGGAATTTCAAATTGTAATCATAGTATTGTGGGTCTTTAACACCAATAGATTTCATTTGTTGTTTATATAACTTTTGCGCCAATGGGACAACTGATTCTGCGATTTGAGCACGGTACTTTTTCACCATCTTGGCATTGTAGTCGGTTCTTCCCATCCTGATGTAACCTAAATCCACAAAGTTCTTGAAGCCAAGCTTTTTCGCCATGCCGTTTCTGACTTTGACTAATTGAGAATAAATATCAGCGATTTCGTTTTCGTGCTCGCCAAGCCATTTATCCATAGCCATCGCTGCTTCTTTTCTAGTTTCACGATCAACATCAGACATATATTTTCCGAGTTGAGAAAGATTTAATTTTTCACCGCGAAAATCAATCATTGCTCCACCCATAACTTGATCATATTTAGAAGTGAGTTTATTTTCTTCTTCTAAATCTTTCATGATGATTGGATCAAATGCTTTTAAAGAATTGTCATACATTTTGAAAAGATATTTTCCATAGAGTTTTTCTAATTCTTTTCTATACTTAGCTTTTGCTAAAATACGCATATAATCATTTGTGTATTTGCTAATAATTGGTGTTAACTCATCAACTCTTTCTTGAGCTTCGCGATATCTCTTGTTTGTCGTATCGAGGGTATATTTCACCATAATGATACTAAGCTCAGTGGAAAGCTCTTCCATATATTTGTTCCAATGTTTGACGGCAAGATTAGCGGTTCTCACTGAACCACATTCTCTTAAATCTTGAACCAAACTTTCAAGCTTATTAATTAAACGCTTTTCTGTAGGAACAATAAATGGATACTCACTAAATTTCATTGCTTCAACTTTCATATTTTTCTCCTTTAATTAAATAATATCTTTAGTTTTCACTCTCAGTAATAAGAATAGCCAACGATAAGGTAAAAACCTTATCCAATAATTGTAGCCATTAATATCATTATTATAAGAAGCAATGGCTCTTTGATAAACAACGTCCATTTCTTCTACACTCTGTTTGGCACGTAAAAATTCTTCATGTTTAAGAAAGAGAGGGTCTTTTTTAGCTATAAAATCCATTTCATTTCTTAAATAGGTTAATTTGTTCACGGTCTCACGAGATTCCGCACTTGCAGGATCTTCTAGATTTAACAAATTAATGTATTTAAGAGCGGCTTCAATATTCTCATCCAGCTCTCCTGTAATCTTCTTAGAGATTTCAAAAACTTTCTTCAAAAAGCTATACTTCGTAGCGATAATAATCGTTAAAGCCTTCTGATTTCTTCTAATTCGACGCGAAAAAACAGCGATGAAAAAAAGACAAATCGCTAAAAGTAAGACAAGAAATCCCACTACTGAAACAAGTACGATAAGCCAAACACTAATCTGATACGGCATACAAGAATATTACCACAGAAACACACTCTTTCAAACAATAATGTTTGTCGATGCTAATACTGAAAATATGGAATAGTTTACTAATAATCTTTTGTATGATAAAATGATTTCGAGGTTTTTAGTATGGATAAACAAACAACCATTGTGGCAATCATGTATGACTTTGATAAGACCTTATCAACTACTGATATGCAAAATTATTCCTTTATTCCTAATTTAGGTTTAACTCCTGAAGAATTCTGGGGAGCAACTTCTAAATTTACAGAAAAAGAGGGCGTCGAAAGAATTCTCTCTTATATGTATATGATGGTTAAGATGGCTCGAGAAAAGAAAATCAAGCTATCAAAAGAATACCTAAGAAGTTGCGGTGCTAACATCGAATTCTTTAAAGGTGTCGAAACTTGGTTTAAACGTATCAACGATTATGGCAAAAAGAAAGGCGTTAAGGTCGAACACTATTTAGTTTCATCTGGCACTAAAGAAATTATTGAAGGCTGTTCTATATATAACGAATTTACACAAGCTTATGGTTGTGAATTCTATTATGATGAAAACGGCGATCCAGTCTGGCCTAAACTTGCCATTAACTATACACAAAAAACTCAATTCTTTTTCAGAATTGCTAAAGGTGTTGTTGATGTCACCAACGATAACGCTGTCAATGAGAAATCTTCATCATTAAGAATTCCATATCGTAACATCGTTTACTTAGGAGATGGAATGACTGATATTGCTTGTATGACATTGGTCAAACGTAATGGTGGTCGTTCTATTGCCATTTACCCAGAAAACCAAAGCCATAAAGTTATTCAAATCTATCGTGATGGAAGGTGTAACTTTATGTGTAAAGCTGACTATTCAGAAGGTGGAGATTTAGATAAAGTGATTAAGACCATTATCGATCTCACTTCTTTGCAAGAAGCGATGGATAGAACAGAAAAATCCTTAGCGGAGAAATAGAATTTAATCAAATTAATGAAAGGTAGTTCTTCTACCTTTTTTATTTTATTTATGATAGTATTAATGACTGGAAAGAAAATATGTCTTACAAAGTAAACGACTTAGTAATCGGAAAAGTGACAAATGTCAAACCATATGCGGCATTTTTCGTTTTTGACGATGGTTCTCAAGGCCTCCTTCATATTTCTGAAATAAACGATGGCTTTATTCGTGATATTGAGAAATATGTGAGCAAAGACGACTATGTTAAAGTTAAAATATTATCTATTGATAATGTTAATGGATTTATGCGTGTTTCTTTAAAACAAGTACCAGAAGAAGAGTTCTATAGTACACATAACAATTCTTTAAGAAGTGCCCCCAAAATCCGTGAAGATGACTTTGCCGTTCTCGAAGAAAGACTTCCCCAATGGATTGAAAGAACATTAAAGAAAGCGAAGGAAGAAAACGATGATTAAACTTAAGCTAAGTGAACGCATTGATGAAAAAGATATTTTGGCATATCAAAAAGATGTCGAAAGAATCAATGAGATGATTAATACAAAAAGTGGACCTGGTAATGATTATTTAGGTTGGGCAGATTGGCCAAACGAATATGACAAAAACGAAGTCGAAGAAATGATTAAGGACGCTAAGTACGTCCGTGATAATTTCGACATCCTAGTTGTTTGTGGCATCGGAGGATCATATTTAGGTGCACGTGCCGCTCTCGAAGCTTTAAATGGATTAAAAAGCGATGACAAATTAGAAATCATTTTTATGGGTCAAACCTTCTCCCCTAATTATGTAGCTCAAGTTCTTAAATATTTAAAAGGTAAAAAGTTTGCTATTAACGTTATTTCAAAAAGTGGAACCACTACTGAAACAAGTATTTCCTTTCGACTCTTAAAAGAATTAATGGAGAAAGAAATTGGCAAGGAAGCAAGCCGTAAAGCCATTATCGCTACCACCGATAAAGAAAAGGGTGCTTTAAAGACATTATGCAACAATGAAGGGTATAAAACTTATGTGCTTCCAGGCGATATTGGTGGACGTTATTCAGTCTTAACTCCAGTTGGGCTTTTCCCATTAGCCTGTGCCGGTATTGATATTAAAGCTATGCTCGAAGGAGCTCAAGAAGCCAAAAAAGAGTACGATTCTACAGATTTAAATAAGAATATTTGCTATCGTTACGCTTTAAGTAGAGATTATTTCCTTAAACATGGTAAGCCGGTTGAAATGTATGTAACTTATGAGCCACAAATGAGTCAAATCAGTGAATGGCTAAAACAGTTATTTGGCGAATCTGAGGGTAAAGAAAAGAAAGGTTTATTCCCTGCTAGCGCCACCTTCTCAACCGATTTACACTCTTTAGGTCAATTCATTCAAGATGGCACCCCATTATTATTTGAAACAATTATCAACGTTATCAGACCTCATGACGATATTAAGATTCCACACGACGCTGATGACCTTGATGGATTAAATTATCTTGAAGGTAAAGATCTAGCTTATGTTAATCAAAAAGCTTTTGAAGGAACGCTTAAAGCTCATACCCAAGATGGTGGTGTTCCATGTAATATCATTGAGATTGATTATCTTGATGCCAAGACACTTGGTCATCTCTTCTATTTCTTCATGAGAGCTTGCGCCATGTCTGCATATTTATTAAAAATAAACCCATTCAATCAACCTGGCGTGGAAGTTTATAAGAAAAACATGTTCCATTTGCTCGGCAAAAAAGGATATTAAACGTAGTTTAAACAAAAAAGAAAAGTCGTCTGAAAAATGGCGATTTTTTTAATTGACTTATAAATATTGCTAGTGATATATTATTAAAGCGCATATTTAGAAGAGTGATTTTCTAACGGATGCTTAGCTCAGTTGGGAGAGCATCACCCTTACAAGGTGGGGGTCGGCGGTTCGAGCCCGTCAGCATCCACCACACTAGATAAGCGTCGGGAGGGTAGCGAAGAGGCTAAACGCGGCAGACTGTAAATCTGTTCCCTATGGGTTCGGCAGTTCGAATCTGCCCCCTCCCACCACTGAATGCTTGGGGTGTAGCCAAGAGGTAAGGCAACAGACTTTGACTCTGTCATTCGTTGGTTCGATCCCAGCCACCCCAGCCACTAACTTCACTCTCTAGCTCAGTCGGTAGAGCACTTGACTTTTAATCAAGGGGTCCGGAGTTCGAATCTCCGGAGAGTGACCACTCACTGCCCAGGTGGCGGAACAGGTAGACGCACAGGACTTAAAATCCTGCGGTAGCGATACCGTACCGGTTCGATT
>CAMYVX010000018.1 GCA_947302535.1 uncultured Caryophanales bacterium | reverse complement strand
GACTGACGTGTCTACCATTAAATATATGTGTGTCTACTTTTAGGTTACCAGTACAAAAATTGTCGAAAAACATGCACCGTATAATTGTTTTACTATCGAAAAGCATGCATAAACTATAAAAATATATGTCGAAAAACATGCAAATATATTGATTATTTAATGCGATTGTGCAACATTATTATTGATACAAGGTGTCTTACTATGGATTTAAAAAGAAAAATATTTAACGAATTATTAATGTGGAAAAAAAATAAAGAAAAAGAATGCCTTATTTTATACGGCCCAAGACAAGTTGGCAAAACTACAATTGTGGAGAGACTTGGCGAGACATATGAGAGTTTTATTAAAATTGATTTTGTTCAATCGCCACACCTTAAAAAAATATTTCAATTAAATAAGGATGATGAAGTTGAACTTTCTAGCGAGAACATTTTGAAAAGAATTACCGCGAACATGCGTGATGCAAAGTTAGTACCTGGCAACACTCTTATTTTCATTGATGAGATACAAAAATGCGGCGAAGCAAGAACAGCATTAAAATATTTGGCAAATGATTCAAGATATGATGTTATTGCTTCAGGATCACTTTTAGGACTTGCGTATGGACAAGATGATGATCCAGAAGTAAATGAACCAGATTCTATTCCTGTGGGTTTTGAAAAGCCATTAACAATGTATTCATTAGACTTTGAAGAGTTTTTGTGGGCTTATGGTTATTCAGAAGAAAAAATAAAATATCTTAAAGAATTTTACGATAATAACGAAATAGTACCTTCTGAAATTAATAATAAATACGAAGAATTGTTTAGAGAATTTATGGTGGTTGGTGGAATGCCTGAAGTCGTTTCAACATTCATGGAGACAAAAGATTTTAATAAGGTTCAAGAAGTTCAAGACAAGATTATAAAAGATTATTGGAATGATATTGCTCTTCATGCAAAAGGAGTTGAAAAAGTTAAGGTTAGAAAATGCTTTGATTCTGTTCCTAGACAGCTCAGCAAAGAAAATAAAAAATTCCAGTATTCAAAAGTGGAAAGTGGAAAAACTGGTAGATATTTTTCTAATAGTATTCAATGGCTAAAGGATTCTGGCCTAGTGAATGTTTGTTATAATGTTCATGAGCCATATATTCCTCTCGTAGGAAACGAAATAGAAGACATGTTTAAACTTTATTATCACGACACTGGTTTATTGTGTTCGATTTATGGATTTGAAACAAAACTGGCTATTTTAAACAACACAATTAAAGGCAATGCAAAAGGTGGTATTTATGAAAACGTTATTGGCGAGTTGTTGATTAAAAAAGGGCATAAATTACATTATTTCAAAAACGATAACTCAATAATGGAAATAGAATTTTTAATAGAAAAGAATGGTGAAGTTCTTCCTGTGGAAGTTAAAGCCGGAAATGATACAACTATATCGTTGAATTACTTTGTTGAAAAATGGAAACCATCAATAGCCTATAAATTCATTAAAGGCAATATTGGCTTTAATTCTCCAAAAAAGACCATTCCTCATTACATGATTATGTTTTTATAATACAAATGTATTATAAACCAAGACAAAAATCACCCTGTATTAGGGAATGTGTTAGAGGTTTATTGCAGCACAATACATTTTCGAAATCATTATTAAATTTAAATGAAAAATAGTGAAATAATAGTGAAATAATAATGAAATTTTGATATACTATTTACGTGAGGATAATCTGTGATTAAAGTCAAACTCGATAGTGATATATTAAATTCAATTCTTGATATTGAAAAGAACAAGAACTCTTTAGATTTAGTTAAGATACCTATTAATCTATCGAATAAATTTAGAAAGAACACTAAAAAAAGAAGTTCGTACGCCTCTAATAAAATTGAGGGCAATCCTTTAACATATGAGCAAGCCGATGCCGCTATTGAAGCTAAGAATAGACATTTTCTTAAACCAGAGCAAGAAATTAGAAATTACTACCTTGCATTGGAATTACTTGAGAAGAAGCTAGATGTTAAAGAACCTTTATCACTTAAATTATTGCTAGAAATTCAAAAGCAAATTTGCGAAGGTGAGCCAAAAGAAAAGATAGGTCTGAGGGGGGCGATGCCTCCGGGAGTATTGTTTGCTGTTTGGAATGAAAATGGTACACCAGCTTATATCCCTCCTGAATATTCAGAAGTTCCGACATTATTAGACGAATTATTTAAGTATATTGATGATTCAGATGATCACCCATTAATCAAAGCAGCGGTTATTCATTATCAATTAGTGACTATTCACCCTTTTGAAGACGGCAATGGTAGAACCGCTAGGATTGTTTCTAGTTATTATCTTTCTTTAAACGGATATGGATTTAAAAATGTTGGTTCTTTAGAAGAATATATGTCTTATAACATTGATGAATATTATGACTCTCTTCAAATGGGATTACCTGTTTTATATTATGATGGAAGAAACAATCCTCCACACAGCGAGATATGGATCAAATACTATTTAAAGGTATTCTCTTTGTATGCCTCTAAAGTGCTCTCAATTGCATTACAAGAATCTAATGATAATAATCAAGAAAGACTATCCCATCTATCAAAAAAAGCTAAAGATTTCCTAAATTATTTATTTAAAAATAATGTTTTGGTGTTTGCACCAATTGATCTTGCTAGTAAGTTAAGAGTTACTAACAGAACAATTATCAATTGGTGTTCTGAACTAGTAAATAATGGCTATTTGAGGCCTGTAATTGTCAAGAAAAGAATCCGCCATTATGAGGTGATTAAATAAGCACATATCGATAACATTCACAAATAATAGAAAAATTTGGGCACGTTGTATAAGTTTGGTTACATCTTTAAAAACATAGTTAATGTTTTTGTAATGTAGGCATGGTGCTCCGGAAAAGCATCCTCCATTAACAGCTTCTAATTGTTCATTATTTAATTTGATGTCTTCTTCTTTTTAATTATTGCAAGAATAGCAAATGAAGATATAGCCACTAAAGAGATCATAACAACAATAATAACTGTATTAGAGTCTGTTTCTATTGAGTTAATGCTATTAGGTAGTACAGGATCAGCGTCAGGGAAAATGAAGTTTTCAAAGACATCACTGCCATATTTATTAATGATGTAATAGTACTTATTCATCATCTCTTGATATACATTTTCTGGATTTTCAAAATATTGGAAACCAGTATTGATAATCTCTTGTTTATATTCGACTTGTTGATAAGCCACTTTTTGTTCTAGCCACTTTTCTTGTAAAGCTTCGATATTTGTATTCAAACCTGTGTCATCGCAGATATTAGAAATATCATCGATAAAGTCGTTACAGAAGAAACTACCAGCTTCTTTAATGTGCAATTTGCCATCAGTTTTTATTGAAACACGGAAGTAGTTACCAAGAGTCCAAGCATTAAATTCAATTGCGTCACGTTGACGTTTATTACCATCATAACCAACATCATTAATAGCATAATTAGAAGACCCTAATTCGTATTCTTGGATATTAGAATCAACATCATAAGATATAAAAATGAATTTATCCATATACTCTTGATTTGATGGCTGGATGGTAATTTCTGCAAGGCTATCTTCTTCTATATTAGTGGTGTCCATTAATTGATATTCGCCCCAGTTATGGCAAAAATAATAGCCGGGAACTAGATATTTAACATATAGATGGGTTGGTTCGCTGATAAACCAATTATTAAATTTATCCGTACAATTAACATCCAAATATACTTCTCCTGTTAATTTAGCGCCTTCCATCTCAATGAGGTCAGGGTAAAAGCGAAGGTTGCTATAGGATAATTGTTCAGGGAGATCTTGTGTTCTTACTACTTCTCCTGTATAAGTACAAAATACAGCGGTCATTGGGTTAAGTACTTTTGTGGAGTGTCTATCTGGTCTAAAAACAATGTTTTCACCATCATCAATGATGTATACATCAAAGTAATCTACATAATCCTGCTTTAAACGGACACCATCTCCGTATTTTTCAAAATCGGAAGAAAGGCTTGATTCTGGAGAAATAATCACTTGTCTAGGATGACTAGAGGAAGAATATCTCTTCACGTAAATACTGTCATTTAATTCGAGATGAATATTTTCATATAATGCGACATAATTCTTTTTTTCATCGATAAATGTTGTGGTTTTATATGCATCTACATATTCACTGACAACCTCTGAACCATATGTGCCAAAGACATAATATCCATCTTCTTCTGGTTTATTGATATAATCTTCAACAAGGAATTCCTCATTCTCACTGATATATACATTAACGTCTTTATCGTTATTCGGTTTATAACCTTTACCACTGGAAGGATAAGATTTATCAGAATTATCAATATATGATCTTACTTTAATGTATGTATCAGATTCCGCGTGATATTGAATATATTGAGCGAGATCTCCATTTTCTCCTTCATCCATTTTAATCGCGCCTTCATATTTATAATTATTACTGCTATTGACGAGGTAATAACCTTCTTCATCAGGCATATCGTAATTATTTCGCCATTCACCATAGAAAGCATCAGGTTCTGAAATTGTTCCTAGAGTGTTATATCCAGTTATATAGAAAGTTCTTTTGGTTTCTGGAATATCAATTGACCAGTTATGACCGTCATACCACATTTCCGATTTGACCATTCCATTTCCATAATGATCTTCAAAATTAACGAGTGTTGCACCTTCTGGAATAGGATATTTATATACATTTTCTTTAACTGATTCCAGCATGTATTCACTCGCATAACCGCCTCCACCAAAAATAACATATGGATGGAAAAAAGAATAACCACTTTCGGTTATACCAGTGCAATCAAGATAGATATATTGAGTTGGTTCATCCGCTTTTACTTTTGTTTGATTATTATCTTTTACATTTATTAAGCTAATCCCTGAAGTAATGATCATTGATGTTAGGATTGTTGAAATAAAAAAATGATTTTTGCGCATATATATATTTCCCCCGCGTATAATACTAGCACATATACGTCACAAAAGTGCATTCTTATTTAAATAAGAACTAATTCGTGCGAATACTATATATATGAAAGATGTATATGTCGTGAACAGCTCAAAAACATAGTATAGTAATATACTCAAAGAATGCAAATTCACTTGCATTTATTATATATATAATAAACATTAATATTTTAATTGAATAGGTGATAGCGGTGCGCTATAAGTGATTTTATTAAGTTGATTATCTATATTTCGAATATCTTCTTCAAAACACTAAAAATGATTACATAGCAATAGAATTCTCATTTACAAATATTGATTTCTTTGCTTTTGGCTAAAACCTAATTGAATTCGAAAAAAGTCAGAACGGAGTCAAAAACTATGGCTTATATTAATAGAGCAATCAAACCACTCTTGATTAAAAAATATCAATCGTACAAAAGTGTAGCAGTCACTGGTGCAAGACAAGTAATAATGAAACTATTAAATTAGATATTTATTTACTTTTGAGTTTGTGTCATTTTTAGCCAAAATTACTTTTGAGTTTGTGTCATTTTTAGCCAAAATTACTTTTGAGTTTGTGCAAATTTATGTTTACTTATAGTATCAATAGATATATAATTTGGGCATGGAAACAAAACAAATTTTTAAAAGAAAAATTTATGACCAAATCTTAGAATGGAAAAATTCTCCAGTAAGAAACTCTGCTTTGTTGATTGAGGGCGCAAGGGGTAAATCGACAGTGGTGGAAGAGTTTGCTAAGAATGAATTCCCTGGAAATTACTTGATTGTGGACTTTAGAAAAGAGTCTGATGATGTTAAGGCACTTTTTAACAATATTAAGGACTTAAACAATTTCTTTAGACAATTTTTCTTATCCCAGAATAAAGTGCTTAAAGAAGGAGGGCTTATTGTTTTTGATGAAATCCAATTTTGCCCAAAAGCTAGAGAGGCAATTAAAGACTTTGTTAATGATGGGAGATATAGATTCATTGAAACTGGTTCTTTAATTTCAATTAAAGAGAACACTCAAGACATTATGATTCCTTCTGAGGAAAGAAGAATTGATATGTTTCCAATGGATTTTGAAGAATATCTTTGGGCAATTGAAAACAATAATACTTTCCCTCTTTTAAAAACATACATAGATAATCATGAAATAATTCCTCAAGCTATTCACGAGCAATTCTTAGAAAAGTTTAGAACTTATATGTTGATTGGTGGCATGCCAAAAGTTTTATCTATATTTATAGAAACTAATTCTTTTAAATTAGCGAATGATGAAAAATTGGATATTTTAAAACTTTATCGCGATGATTTAAGAAAGCACGATGATAAGTTTGGCACGATATGTGGCGCACTTTTTGACGCGATACCTTCTCAATTAACAAAAGATAATAGAAGATTCATTATCAGTAGTGTTGAAGATAAAAAAAGATACGGACAAATTGAAAAATCATTATCGGATTTATGTGATTTTAGAATTGTTAATAGGGTTAGATTTGTTAACACATTAGAATCTCCTATCAATATTAATATTGATGAAGATAAGTTTAAATTGTATTTTTGTGATACTGGCTTATTAATATCCCAACTTGTAAAAGTATCAAACGAGAACATGAATAAAGCTTATTTTGATTTTATAAGAGGTAAAAGTTCTCTTAATTTAGGATCTATTTATGAATCAATTTCAGTTCAGCAACTCCTTATTAAGGGCATTAACCCCCTCTACCATAAGTATGAATTGTTGGATAAAGAGGAAGGGAAAACAAAAACTTACGAATTGGATTTAGTAGTGGAGCAAGATTTTAAAGTGTCTGCTATTGAGATTAAGAGTTCAAAAAATTATACAACTTCTTCGCTAGACAATATCAAAAACAAATACCAACAGTTGAAAATCAAAAAGTACGTGTTTGGCATTAAGAACATTAAGTTCGAGGCTGAAAAATCAACGCTTCCTATATATTTAATATTATTGATAATATTATAGAGTTAAATTTGTTTCATTTTATTTGTCTGTACGACAATAGTTTCGTAAAATCGGGAGTTGAACTCCCTTTTTTTCAGAAGTCACTCTTTCGTTATTTGGCTTTTAATTGGTGTTCAAACTTCCACAATTCACGTTTGTTTTATGAAATAATAGTATTTGGTAAACATTATGAGACATAAAGCATTATTAATTCTTTTAACTTCAATACTCTTAACTGGATGTTCTTTATCTACGAATAATAGTAGTAGTGGCAATAATCAACCAGTTACTCCTGGAGGAGTGACTCCGACACCCACTCCTACACCTATTGATCCAGATCCAAAACCAGAACCCGAACCGGAGCCCGAGCCTGAACCTGAGCCTGAACCAGAACCAGTAGTTATAGACTCTATTCAAGATATGAATATTCTTCATGCTTGGAACTGGAAACTTAATGATGTGAAGTCTAGGTTATCTTCTATTAAGAATGCGGGGTATGGAGCGATACAATTATCCCCTATGCAACCGAAGGTTGATAAGAATGGTTGGTCTAATGAATCCACCAAGTCACAGTGGTGGAAAATATATCAACCATTAGCCTTTAAAATTAGTGAAGGGGAAGAGACTTTTTTAGGTACTAAGAGTGAGCTAAAGTCTTTATGTTCTGAAGCTAAGAAACAAGATATTAAGATAGTGATGGATATTGTTTCTAACCATTTAGCGGGTACTGATAACAATTACTCATCTCAGGTCTATAAACAATATCCTCTACATAACTATGGTAAGACTAATGATGATAGTGTGGAGGCTGTAGTTAGAGGTCATATTGGTTTGCCAGATTTAGATACCTCTAATAATAGTGTCCAACAAGATGTTTTAACTATGTTAAAGGATTATGTTGATTGTGGTGTCACTGGCTTTAGATTTGATGCGGCGAAACATATTGAAACTCCTGATGATGGCGCTTTTGCTTCTTCATATTGGCCTACAGTATTAAATGGGGTGAAAGAATACGCGAAGAACAAGAATTATGAAGAACCATATTTCTATGGGGAGATATTAAATACTTGTGGAGCAGGAAGAAAATTTTCTTCCTACACCCAATATATGTCTGTTTGTGACAATAAACAGGGAACTAATATTATTAATGCGGTCAATAATAAGAGTCTCTCCTCTATTAGCGCTTCTTATAATACGGGAGTGAAAGCTGACCATTTAGTTTTATGGGCGGAATCTCACGATACTTATGCGAATGATAGTGGTTATGAAAAAACACGTGATTACTCTACTGAAATAGTGAATAAAGCATATATTATTCAAGCTAGTAGAAAAGACGCGGCTAGTTTATATTTGGCTCGGCCAAATAATATCAACGCGACGATATGCTCAATTGACGATAATAGTGGCTGGAAGAATAAAGAAGTTAGTGCGGTTAATAAGTTCCACACGATGTTTATTGATCAAGATGAAAATATTAATAACAATAACGGTTGTTTTGTGAATGTACGAGGATCTACGGGAGCGGTTATTGTTAATATTTCTGGCTCTTCTAGCACTAGTGTTGATGTTAAAGGGATGAAGGATGGTACTTATACTGATTTAATATCTAATAAGTCCTTCACTGTGAGTAATCAAAGAGTTAATGCCTCCTTTACTAGCGGAGCGTGTATCCTCGCTCCTAGTGGGGGAGATACTCCAGTTGATCCTGGAGAAGATTATAAATCTTCTGTAGTGTTAAAAGGCTATAATACTTCTCTTTCTTATCTCGCTTGGGTCTGGCCAAGTGGGGGAAGCGGAAGCTGGAAAGCTTTTAATAACGATAATGGAGCGTTAGGTGTTAATTTATCTAGTGGAGATAATTATATTATCGTGGAGTTCCCTAGTGGCACTTCAACAAGTAATGCGGATTGGAATAATAAGATTAAACAAACAATTGATTATTCTTATTATGGAAGCCAGATTATTCATAACTATAACGAACTGAGTTGGAAATAGAATTAACAAGAATAGGGCTAGATTATAAATAATCTAGTCTTTTTTCTTTTGATGAGAAAATCGCAAAAAAGGTGGAATTCTACTAAAAAAACGAATAGATAAATTATTCTATTTTTTCTCAACAACTACTAATGCAACTTATGTATACATTTGAAATATTATTATTTTCAAACTAAACTTATAAATACAGGAGATGATATTTATGAAAAATAAAATTTTCAAATTTATTATTGGTTTGGCTATCTTTGGCATGCCTTTAGCGGCCTGTGGTAGTTCAAGCGGTAATAATCAACCAAGTGTTGATCCCACTCCAACACCAACTCCGACACCTACACCTATTGATCCAGATCCAAAAACTGTGACCGATAGAGATGCTTTCTTAGAAGCCGCAAGTAAGGTGAGAGATCCAGGCTATAAGTCTGCAGAAGTGACCTATAGAAATTCTTCTTACGCTAAGAGCGTTTCATGCGAAGGTCAATTCGCAAACGGTAATGATGGATGGAGATATTATGGTAATAACCCAGGCGGCGATACTGGTAGTGCGATTAATGAAGCTTTAGAAATGCTTTACGTAAGAGCCGCTCAAATTACTTACCTCGAAACAATTTGGGGTGATGTGGACGATGCAACACGTTCTTATTACATGGATGCGACTGGATTTAAATTCGTGACCACGATGAGAACAGCTTTTGAAGGCGTTAACTATGAAGGTAATCTTGAAGCTATCTTTGATTCCTATGGTTACTTAGTGAAAGCCACTGAAACCGTTAATGGAAGAACTAGCGTTACTTCTGAAACATTAATGGATATGGCTTTCCACGCTACTTATTCCACTAAAGAGTTAGCCCCTGATCCAGGTCCAGGACCTCAACCTCCACAACCAGGAGACAAAAAAGAGATTGACGAAAAAACATTCTTTGAATATGCGGATAAATACACTAGCTTAGAATCTAATTATCGTTCTGCTTATGTGAAACTCCAAGAAGCTGATACCGTAGACGTTTTTGTTAATGCTGAACTTTATCTCGCTAGAGATATTGATACTGGTAGATGGTCCTTCCATCATGGTGATAGAACTGAAGCAGACTTAGTTTTAACTTATATTTCTCTTACTGCCTCTAATGTGACAGAATCTATAATTCAATTTACTGAAACTCATTTCTATATTGATACCAACGGTTATTTATATTTCACTGGTGTTCAAGAAACGAATCGCTGGTATGTCACTTATAACTTATCTTTTGATAGATATGGTTTCGTCACAGTATTTGATGGTAGAGCGGTTCATGACACTGATGAAGAAATAATTCTTATTACTGTTACCTATTCTACCGAAGACTTAGGACCAGTTCCTGGTCCAGGTCCAAGTCCTGAAGGTAACATTACTGAAGACCAATGGATGGAATGGGCTTACTCCGTTAAGAATATTGATGCTGGCTATCGTAATGCAACAGTTGACATTGCCCAAATAAGCGATGGTATGGGCTATAAGAGTGAAGTCGTCCTTTATTCCCATACTGGTGTCCATAGCGATTGGCACTTCTATGATGGAGATAAAAACATTGCAGAAACCGCTCTTAACTATGTAGCTTTATCTCCAGATCAACTTACTTCCGCCTCCTTTGGGGGAGATATTTCCTATAACAAAAATGGAGATGGTTCATTCACTGCTTATGTGCACATGGAGGCATCAGATTTTACCCTTGACGCAGAATTTAAATTTGATGCTAATGGATATATCACTTATCTCGACATTGTTAACGATCTTAGTACTGGTGATATCGAAGTTTACATTGACATTTACTATGGCACAGAAGATTTTCCAGATCCAGTTGTTCCAGGCGATTATGACTCCACAATTAGAGCACGTGAAGACTGGACAGCCTTTGCTCAAGGTGGAGATCCAACCATCGGTTGGACAATTGAAGAAGGCACAGTGATGTCTGCCTCTTCTGTTAATGAAGTTTCTTTATATGACGAAGAACTCGCTGATAAACTTCAAGCAAATTTAAGTAACATTGAATATATTTACGTTGGCCGTATCAAAATGGGCACTGAGGATGCTGGTTGGATTAGCCAAATCGTTAGAGATGGTGAAGTTGAAACTATCGATGGTTCCTTAACTATTAAAGGCCACATTGCCGAAATTGATAGTTTGGGCAGTGTTATCGATGATGAATGGATTCCTGATCAATCATCCAAACATGCGGAAAACTTAACTCCAGAAACATTATTTATGCCTAACTGGAGCTATAATCCTGATGAATATGGTATCACTTGGGATACCAATCCTGCAGCTTATGAACGTGGCGAATATATGTTCGTATTAGTTGGTTACTATACTAGTGGTAGTTCCACTTCTTATTCCAATGGTATGGGCTTAATTAAAGTTGGTGACTTAGATCCAATTCCAGAGCCACCTATACCTGAAGAAGGTAACATGAGTAGAGCTGAATGGATTGAATACGCGAATTCTGTCGAAGATATTCATCTTGACTATAAGAGCGCTACTCTTGAAGGTTACTACTTTGTTACTAATGAGTTCTCTTACAGTGGTGTTTGTTATTTTGATAATGAAGGAACAGCTGAATCACCAAGCTGGGTCTATAATTCTGGCGAAAAAGAAATTGCTTCCGCCGCTATTAGTCAAAATGTTCTTCTTGGTAGACCTTCACAATTAATACCTCCAGATAGTTGGGATGAAGGCAAGGTCATTTATAACTCCTTAGAAGATGGTTACTATAGAGTTGATGTTATTCTTTCCGAAGAACAATCAGCCTATGTCATCTTTGATGAAAATGGATATGTTAATGAATACTTCGTGTACCAAACTTATGACGAGCAAGAAATGCGTTTCTTTGCGAAAGTCGAATTCTCTTATGAACCATTAACACCAGTAGATCCACAACCAGAAACTGGTTATGGCTTAATGGTTAATGGAGTAACTTATCCAATGACTGTAAACCCATTTAACGATTCTGAATATATGGCGTTAGGCGTTAAAGTTCATACTGGTGACATAGTTAAATTCTATAACTATGAAGCTCAAGAAAGCTGGGTTATTACTAATTTAGATTCAGCTTCTCAAGGTTTTGTGGTCACTGACACAGGCTTATACTGTCAAGATACTGGTAGATATGATTTCTATCTCAAATTATCTTGGGGTAATGACCAAGTCTATGTTGGTTATATGAACGTTGAAGATTATCAAGTTGGCGAATTAAGCTTTGATGAATTCAAAGCCGCTGCTGATAGTAGAAATCCAATGTATCACCCATATGATTATTGTGATTGCGAATACACTGTTGGTTCTACAGTCTATAACGCCACATTCGTTTGGGACGAAGAGAGTATGGCTTGGAAATTCTATGATGGTAATAAAGAATGTCCAAATCCAGAAGGAAGCGACATTCAATCCTTCGTATCTGGTGCTGCATCAATGATTGAGGGTGGCTTTACATCCAGTTTCTATTCTGATGGCACAATCATCAGAGTTAGCTTAAGCTATATGTCATACTTCTCATTTGATGTGTCATGGAACTTATACGGTTTAATGACTTACTATCACACCGAAGGTATGGGTGAAGATCCATCCACAATAATCTTTACTTACTACAATCTTATCTAATTATTTTATATAATAAAATAACCAGGGGCCTTAGGGCTCCTGGTTTTTATAATGATTTAACTTTTAATCCATCACATATATTCGCGGGGAATATTTTTGCTTTTATGTGATATTTTTCTAAATAGTCTTTATATAGATTTTCTTTAAAATAAGAGAAGTCTATTTTCTTTATTAAGGCGATGGATGAGCCTCCAAAGCCTGCGCCTGTCATACGTTCTCCGATAGCCCCATATTTAAGTGAAATATCATGAATATAGTCTAGATATTCTCCACTGACTTCATAATCATCTTTAAGAGATTCATGAGATTTATTAAGGATATTGGCTAAAGTAGTGATATCTCCTTCTTTAGAAGCTTTAATAAAGTCTCTTACTCTTTGATTCTCTGTAACTATATGTCTTACTCTTTTAAATAATATCTCATCATTCAATAGAGTCTTTATGTTAGGTAAATCACTAACTTTTAAGTCTGATAAAGACTCAATGTCATAGTGGCCTTTTAATATAGTTAAAGCTTTTTGACATTCTTCTACTCTCTTGTTATAGGGAGATACAGTTAAACTGCGTTTAACATTTGAGACAATAACCACTAGAGCATAATCTTTTAAATCTATTGATTCATAACTATATTTATTGCTTTTACAATCTAATAAGATACATTTATCTTTCTTGCCTAGGGCAATCGCATATTCATCTAATATGCCACATTTTAAGCCGTTATATTTGGTTTCACTTTCATGAGCAATATTAGCAATAGTGGTTTCATCTAGATTATAGCCATACATAATCGAGGCTATATAGACAGTAAGATTTAATATAGAGGCAGAGGATGATAAACCACTAGCCATAGGGACATTAGAGCCATAGATGATATTTAAACCAAAGGGTAATTTATAGCCATTTTCTTTTAAGGTATAAAATACCCCTAAAGGATAATTACCCCAGCCATAAGTAGGGATTTTAGATATATTATCTAAATCAACTTCATATGGGTCTTTTTTATTGAGTGACCTAATATATATCTTTCTATCATTTCTTTTACCCACAACTGCGCTTGTATATTTAGATATAGCCGCGGGTAAAGCTAAACCGAGATTATAGTCAGTATGTTCTCCTATAAGATTAATCCGACAAGGAGAAGAGAATAATTTATCTGGCTTTTTATGAAAGATATTTCTATATGTATAGATAAGTTTATTTTTCATATCCTTGAGCGGCTAATTTGACGCATTCATAGGCTCCATTATAATATCATTATTTTTTGGCCGATATTGCTAAACAAATAGATGCTTCTTATGAAGCATTATCAAGCTTAAAACAAAGAAAAAGAGATATTAAAAAGGCAAATGTTGAAATGATAATTAAGTTATCGCAACTTCTTCATGTTAGAGTTGAAACAATCGCGGAAATAAGAATATAGCATTACATCTTAAAACTTTGTTATAATTTAAAGCGTCCATAAAGAGAGTGGTGAGGGACAAGCCCTATGACCCACCAGCAACTTACTCTATTGAGCAAAGTGCTAAAGCTTGTATGATGGGAGATTTTTTATTTAAGTTGATTCTCCTATCTAACGATGGGAGTTTTCTTTTTATGGATATATAAGGAGGAAACATATTATATGTTTAACATTTATCGTTTTTTGTACATAAGCAGAGGTACGCATTTAAAACATGTTATTTTTGCTCGAAATGTAGAGTTCGCAGATAAATTGGCAAAACGAATCACTGATTTAGGTGTATTTAATTTACGACGCGCCAGAATTGGTTTTTGTAAGCTGATGGTTACTGATACACCGCCATATGAACTAGAGATGGAACAATTAGCCACGATTGAAGGGTGGGAGAAACACATTATATCTTAGGTATAGTTCCAATCTTAATTGATTCAATAATCCTTTCTTTCTCAACATTCATTTTGAACCCTAATAAGAATCTAGGGAATGTTTTAAAGAATTCTCCTTCGCCATACCTTTTATCAATGAGTTTGTATATATTTTTAATTTGATTTTTGTAAGCCTTATTTTTTTCTAATAATGTTTTTGCGGACTTTAATTTACCATTCGTAGCTTTCACTTCATAAACATCAATTCCGCTACTTGTCTCGACTAAAAAATCGTTTTCTAAGTGTTCCAGAGTCTCTTCGTGATAAAAAAGAGGGATATCTGCTTTATATAACATATCTGCTGCAATAGATTCATATATTGCTCCTTTATAGGCACCTAATCCCCCAGATAGCAATTCGCTTGTTAAAGTTATTGGATAAGACGCCACTAAAAGACCGATATCCGGAAAATAGATTTTGAATTTATCTTCCATATAGTTACCATTAAGTGGCGTTTCGACTGCCGAAGTATTAAAACACCTTACTATTAGTCCTGTTTTCTCTAACCAAGTAATGGCATCAGAAAATTCTTCGCTCCTTCCTCCACCCTCAATATCTTTATATTTAAATTTCTTACTTCTCTCTTTTGCTAACTGCATATGAATAGATGAAAATAATTTGGATGTTTTAATAAATAATTTGTCATCTATTACTTTTGAACCATCTTCTTTATATTTTGTACCGAAATCATTTATATAATCTTTCAAAAGATTAGTCTGAATTTTTCTGGATTCCAATAAGTCATTGGTGGATAGATAAGCTTTTACTGCTTCTGGCATTCCTCCGACAATTATGTATCTAACAAAATGAGCATATAGAACATCTAAAATGTGATCATCTATTCTTTTGTTGTTTCTTATGGAGTCATATATCATTCTTATTGTTTTTTCACTAACTCCTGACGCTATTAAGAATTCTTCAAAATCTAATGCTTTCAGTGTTAAATAATCGTCATACCCTACTGGTATGTTTTTAACTTTGAAATCGGATAATCCTAGTAAACTACCAGTAGCGACAACGTCATATCCACAATCTAATGTAAACAATTTTAAACATTCTCTAGCTTCTGGACAGTCATTGATTTCATCAAATATTAGTAGAGTCTTATGTGGGATTATTTTCTTATTAGGATAGTGTATTTTTGATCTTTGGATAATCAAATCAATGTCGACTTTTTGATCAGGATTGGTTTGCGAAAATATAATTCTCGCGCCCTCATCATATCTTAAGTCATATAAGACATAATCATCATATTCTTGTTCGCCAAAAAATGCTGCTAGGTGACTTTTACCAACTTGCCTTAATCCATCAATGATAAGAGGGTGTTTATTTTCTTTTTCCTTCCATTTTAATAGCTCTTTATACATTTTACGAAATAGTTCCATAACTTTTTACCTCGGTAAAATAATAAAACCAAATTTCAAAAAATGCAAACTTTAACACTTTTTGAATGCAAAAAATGCAAATTTTAACACTTTTTGAAAAATCTATTGATATTTGATCATATATGTCTGAAATAAAACATCAATATAATTCAAAATATGTATTCGCCATTATGTGCTCTACTGAATTAATATAAGAAGTTAAATAAACAGATAGTTATCTATCTCTCTTTTTTTGACTATGATAAAATTATTTCATTACATGGGATTAAAAGATTTTATTAATTTATGTAATGCTCATCCTTGGGCATATATCGCCTTAATTATGAATTTTGGTGTGGTTTTTGTTAATGGTTGGACGGATGGCCCTAATTCTATTGCTACTTTAGTAACTACTAGAACCATGAAACCAAAGTCCGCGATTATTATGTGCGCTTTACTTAATGCTTTAGGGGTATTAGTGATAGGAGCGTTTGCTAAATATATATCGGCTTTAGTGGGTGGAGATGTTTCTTCTACGATTGCTAATTTAGTATCTTGGGGTAATTCCTCAATTGATGAGATTTTATGTGCGATAGCGTGTGGCTTAGCCGCGATTGTGGTGGTCTCACTTATTTGTACTTATTTTGGTTTCCCTTCTAGTCAATCTAATTGTTTGATTGGTGGTATCACGGGAGCGGGTTTAGCTTTGTTATTCCTTGGTAAAGGTTCCTCAATTATGCTTAATCCTTGGATTAAGGTCATTATTGGTTTTGTGGGATCTTTATTATTAGGATTCTTATTAGGGTATTTCTTTACCTTTTTGATTCAAAAGATATTCGCTAAAGTATCCGCGGGTAAAGCAACTAGATTCTTTAATGTTGGACAAATCCTTACTAGTGGGATGATGTCTTTTATGCACGGGGTTCAAGATGGGGCCAAATTCCTTGGTATATCTATATTAATTGGGGCTATTCTTTCTACCTCTAATGGAGGAGATTATGCCTCTAGTATTATCTCTTTATCAGGGACATGGTGGATTTATGTTCCAGTAGCTATATTTATTACTTTAGGTACTTTTATGGGTGGCTATAAGATAATTAAAACTATGGGCAAAGGTATGGCAATTTTAAAAAAATACCAAGCTTTTGCTACCGATATTGCGGCCTCTATCGCTTTATTACTCGCGACTTTCTTTGGTATACCAGTATCAACTGGTACAGTAAAGTCCACAGCGATTATGGGTGGAGGAGCGAGAAGAAATTTTAAAAGAGTGAAGTGGAATACTGCGGGTAAGATGGTGCTCTGGGGAGTGATTGTTTTTCCTTTTTCTATGATTGTAGGGGCTTTACTTGTTTATATATTCATTTGGACAACTCATTAGGAGGATTAATTTATGTTTAAAAAAGAGAAAAAAGCAAAATCAAATTATTATTTTGATTCTTTCCCAGTTTTAATGTCTTATGCGGTGAAATGTGGAGAAGAAATATTATCTTTCTTTAAGTCTTTCGATGCTTCTGAAGCGGAATTAGTTAAGAACAAAGTTCATGAATATGAACATCAAGCTGATGATTTGAAGCATGAAGTAACCGCAAAACTATTAACGGAATTTATGACTCCGATTGATAGAGAAGATATTTTTGAATTATTGAAATTAATCGATGATGTGACTGATGCGATTGAAGAGGTATCTTTAAAGATATATCTATATAACTATGTTTCCTTACCTCCTGATACGATTCCATTTTTAGAACTTAGTATTGAATGTATGAGAAAAACAGTAGAGTGTTTAGAACAATTCCCATCCTATTTAGATAAGGATGTATTTGAACCTTATGTACAAGAAGTGGTAAGACTAGAAGAAGAAGGGGACGAAAGATATATCAAAGATATGAGAGAACTATACTTAAAGAAATATGAACCTCTCTTAGCCCATCAAGCAGAAGCGATGTATAACATGTTAGAGGAAGTGTCTGACCGCTGCAGGGAAGTGTGTCGCTTCGTTAAGAATATTGCCTTAAAGAATATTTAATATGGATAAAGTGAAGATTTATCTACTAGATATGAATAATGTTTCTTTGGAATCATTAAGTAGTGATCCTATCTTTAATGATGAAGACATCTTATCTACAGATAAGTATAAGCTTATTGATACTAAAAAAGAAAAACTAGCCTCCTTATATTTAAAGAAGAAATATATTAAAAATTTTTATATTGATGAACATCTTAAACCAAGAAGTAAAGATATCTATTTTAATGTTTCTCATTCTTCTTTACTTGTGAGTTTAGCTATTAGTGATTTCTATGAAGTTGGTTTAGATATAGAACGTATTAAAGATAAAAAAGATAATCTAATAGATTATATCGCTAGTAAAGAAGAGAAAGATTATATCAAAAGCGATAAAGGCTTTTATGAAATCTGGACGAGTAAAGAGTCACTAATTAAATGTCTTGGAACGGGGATAAAAGAAGAACTTAAATCTGTTCCTGCACTTCCACTTAATGGAAGAAAGATATATAAGAATCAAGAATATTATTCTTCTTCATTTATCTATCTAGATTACGTTATCAGTGTGGCACTTTTATCTAGTTCTCCTTTTGAAGTTGAATTAATTACAATTAATAAATAATATGGCTTTTAATCCTAATAGTAAGAAATATCCTTATCCGGAATATACTGATCAACATTATTTAGCGATTAAGATGGATCGTGGGATTATTTTTGATGAACATTATCCTTATGTGGATAAATCCAAAGGATTTCAAAGAAAAGTATTTTGGGTGAGAGTCTTGCTTCATTTAATTGTATTTCCATTGACCATCGTTAAGATGGGGTTAATAGTTAAAAATAGAAAAGTGTTAAAGAAATATAAAGACTTGTTGGATAAAGGAATGATTACTATATCTAATCATGTTCATCTATATGACTATTTAGCGGTGACATACGCTTTAAGAAATAGAAGACCTCATGTTTTGGTGTGGTCTAAGAATGTTAATGATAAAAGTGGACCACTTGTAAGACTAGTTGGGGGTATACCAATACCTGAACATAATATGAAGGCTACTTATAAATATTTAAATGATGTCTCTACTTTATTAGATGAAGGTGGATCTTTACATATTTATCCAGAAGGAAGCATGTGGGAATATTATCAAATGATTAGACCTTTTAAAATGGGAGCATTTCATCTAGCCAAAAAATATAATAAAGCGATTTTACCAATGGCGTTTTCTTATAAGAAAGCTAACTTCATAAGAAGAAAATTATTCCATCAGCCCGCCACTTATGTTTTACGTATTGGTGAACCTATATTACCTAGTGAATATAAAGACGAAAAAGCTTTATTAATTAAGGCTCATCAAGAAGTAGTTAAACTCGCTAATATTCATTCTCAAGAGAATGTTTATGAACCTATTTTTAACCACAGTAAAAGAATCGATTACTAATAAATAATATTTATTTTTTCTAGATTACTTGTTAATATTTCCTTAGCAAAGAAAAACGGAGGTTTATTTAGTATGTCTAAAAAACTTTTCACAAGGATTATTGCTTCTTTAGCGTTACTTAGCATGCCTTTAGCAGCTTGTAGCTCTTCAAGCGGTAATAACAACAATAACAATCCTGGTGGTTATACACCTACTCCGGTGAATCCAACCCCTAATCCTACTCAAGAAACAAGCGAAGGCGATTTCTATCAAGCTGCGAGAATGGCGATGGAAAATAACCCCGGTTATCAAAGTGTTACAGTGACACTTAATGATGGTCTTAATACTGCGAGTATTAGATTCTCTAAAAAGGCTGCTTCTAGAGATGCTTGGTCGGTATATGATGATATTTCCGGTAAAGAAGACGCCAGGTCGTTCCTTTTAACTGACTTAAATACGATTAGTACTTATGTTTCTGACTATGATAATGATGGAACTCATAGCCATTACTATATGGATGCAACAGGCTTTAAATTCACCTTAAACAGTAGCTTTGGCTATGAAGGCACAACGATGAATATTGATGTTTCTGTTGTCTTTGATTCTTATTTTTATCCTTTGACTGGTAGCGTCAAAATTACTTCTGGTATGCAAACTGTAAGCGATAATTCCGCAAGTGCGGTTTATAGCACAACGGCTTTACCTGATGTTGGTCCTGGCCCAGGACCAGAACCTGGTGGTAGCCAAGTTAGTGAAGCTCAATGGAATAATGCTTTAAAACATAAACAAAGTGATAACTTCGTTTTCCAAACCACAAGAAGCGATAGAGAAGTCGTCAATGAAGCTTATGGTGAATATGATGGCGGTAAGATTCGTTATGTTTTTGGCAATAACGAAATGTATTACAATATCGACTGGTCATCTTATGATGATAATACTGGTTTAGCATATGTCACTTCTTATTCTTATTATCAAGGAACTTGGGAGACATACACTTTCCAAGCTAACATTAATGACTTAGGTCAAGTGACTATGCTTTTCCCATTCTCTTATAAAGATTTCACTTATGATTCAGCGAGTGGATTATATACTGCGAGTAGCGCAACTGCTCGAGATATGACATTTACTAATGTCAAAATTGGTTTTATGGGTGGAAATGTTGTCTATACTACCTTCTCTTATAGTGGCAATACTTTCTTAACTGCATACACTCATGGTCTTACTCATGTTGAATTACCTGATGTTGGTCCTGGTCCAGTAGATCAAATTATCGATGTCGATGATGCGCTTAAGATTTGTGACGGCTTAAGTTATGGAGAAACAACTAAAGAAGAATATCAAATTGGAGGATATGTTTCTAAAATTGTTACTCCATATAACTCTAATTATGGCAACATCTCCTTTAACATTACTGATGAATCAGGTAGCAGCGTTTTATACATTTATCGTCTAAATATCACTGAAAGTGAAGCGAATAAATTAGGCATTGGTAGTAAGGTCGTTGTTAAAGGTTATTTACAAAATTATAACGGTACTTATGAATTAGCCGCTGGTGGTACATTAATTTCTGTAACTGGAGGAGAGATTCCTGATCCACCTCAAGTTTATAAAGTCACGGTTAAGCAAGCTTTATCAGTAGCCTTAGACGTTGGAGAAACTTCCTATGATAAATATGAAGTCTCTGGTTATATCACCAAGATTGATACTCCTTATGAAGAAAAATATGGCAACATCTCCTTTACAATTAGAGATTTAGAAGATGCAGAATACACTATGTTAGTGTATCGTCTTCCAGTTGATGCAGATACCGCTAGTTTATTAGTAGCGGGCGTTAAGGTTACAATCCAAGGTAATATTATGAATTACCAAGGCAATAACCAAATTGCTTCAGGCGCTACTTTATTAGGAATTGAGGGTGGTGTCGAACCACAACCTCAGCTTATTGATGTTGAAGAAGCAATTAGTTTAACTAGCCAACTAGCCTCTGGCGAATCAACCTCTTATGTTTATCATGTTGAAGGTTATATTAGTAACATTGTTACTCCTTATAATTCCACTTATAGCAATATTAGTTTTAATATTGTGGATTTAGGTGGAACTAGCCAATTCTTAGTTTATAGATTAACCGTTACTGAAGAAGAGGCTAGCCATCTTGGCGTTGGCACTCGCGTTATCGTGGAAGGTTATTTATATAACTATAACGGCACTTATGAATTAGCTGCGGGTGGTAGCTTATTATCTTATGAAGGTGGTCAAACACCACAACCAGTTATGACTTATGAAGTTAGTGTGGCGGAAGCTTTAAGCGTGCAAATCGATGTTGGTTCCACAACATACGATTTATATCGTATCAATGGTCGTGTACAAAGCATTACTGATTCTTATGACTATACTTATAAGAACATCACCTTAGTCATTGAAGACACAACTGATCCTTCATACACTATGACGTTATATCGTCTTACTTGTACTTCAGATGAGGCTATTCATTTAGTTGAAGGAACTTATGTTGTAGTGGAAGGACATTTAACTAACTACCAAGGTGAAATTCAACTTGCTAGTGGTGGTTCTTTAATTTCCTACGATGTAATGGAATATCCATACGATTCCTTCCCACTTGAAATATTAGATTATCTTTTAGATAATTTCTCTGATAGACTCCCTGCTTATTCTGGAACAGCCTATGGCTATAATGTGGAGGCTAGTTCTAGTAGCATTTTTGTTTTTGCTTGTGTTCCTACTGGATATGAATTAGAAGCAATAGCTATCTATCAAGATGATTTAATTCGTTATGGTTATAGCGAACTTGGTTTTGATTCCCAAGGAGATATGAATTATGTTTCTCCTCATCGTGAATTAAAAGTCTGTCCATATTTCTACGATAACGGCATCATGGGTATTTACATTGGTATTTATCAAGAAGAGAGCAATGAATTCCCTTATGAATATGTGAATGAATGGCTACTTAACGCTGGTATTTATTATGATTCCGTTCCTGGAATTGACTATGGGTTTAGCGAATATGGCGTTTCTTCAACTGCTTATACACTTGAAGTGGGCTTAAAGGCTGATGATGCTGAATCACTCTATAGTGATTATGTTAATCTTTTATATGATTGCGGCTATTATGAATATGGCGTAGATGATTATGGCGATATGCAATACATCTCCAACTATGAAGAATTAATTATTTGTCCATGGGTCTCCGGTAATGGCTACTTAGTTATTGATGTTAAAGTGAACACAAGTGACTATAACTACACAGTGAGCGAAGCTATGGCTTCCGCGAATTTCTTTGATGGTACAGTTACCGATATTAGTAACGATGACTACGAAGCTTGTTACGTAACCGGATTTGACTCTAGTGGAACATTAACCACTGATGATTTAAAAGATTATGTTGCAACTTATTTGCCAGTGGGATTTGAGTTATATAGTGATTGGACTGAAACCGCTGATGGTAGCACTGGACAACCATATGAATATTGTCTTTATGTTTGTAATGATGTTTATCTTCAATATTCAGTCTATTACGCTGAGTATAATGGCGTTACTTGTGCATGGATTGAAATTACTGTCTTTGCGCATAGATAGAATAATTCCATTAGACTATATCAAGATTAAGGG
>CAMYVX010000017.1 GCA_947302535.1 uncultured Caryophanales bacterium | reverse complement strand
TTATGTCAAACAATTAGTGAAACATAAGATTACCGAAGTTCTTGGAAGTAATGATAGACTTTAATAAGAATAAAGAAAACCAGGATGTTGAAAGTCCTGGTTTTTTCAATAGAAAAAAGGCTAGATTGCTCTAGCCTTAATTTCTTGATAATTATTTAGAAGCTTTCTCTTTCTTCTTTAAAGTAGCGAGAATGTCTTTAAGAAGTTCAACTTCTGTAGGTTCTGGAAGACCTGGTTCTGGAGGTACTGGTCTTTCTTCTGGATGTTTCGCGTAATATTCTTCAAGCGCTTTTGCTTTAAGTTCTTCTCTTTTTCTTGCAGCAGTATTAACAATCTTAACAATAATGAATAAGACGACAGCAATGATTAAGAAGGAAATAACAGCATTGATAAGTGCACCCCAGTTTAATACAGGAGCAGTGGATAAGACATATCTACCACCAAATTTGGTATAAACACCAGTAACGGCTTGACCATGTTGTTCCACTAAAGCTAAATATTCGCTAGCAGATAATTCCATTTTTGCTTCTGGATAAATCTTTTGAATTTCTTCTAAAGCAGTTTTTGCGGTTCCAGTATGGATAACTGTCACAAAGCCAGAAAGTCCACCAGGGAGAGCCGCTGTACATAAGCTTAATAAGATATCAACAACAGCGTTAACGATTGCACTGAAGGCGCCACCAATAACAACAGCGACAGCAAGCATGAAAGCGTTACCTTTATTGATAAATTCCTTAAATTCAGCCCAAAGACCTTTACCTTTCTTTTGTTTTTTTGCCATGAGAATTCTCCTTTCTTCTTAATGATAGATTCTTTGTTATTGAAAATAAATGTTTTTTTAGTTACAGCTTAATTTTTTCATTAATGAAGAAATTATTTTCGTTTTATAGTAAAATATATTTATAGGAAAGAGAATTATTGAGGTAGGTTATTATGATTATTGAAAATCTTGGTCACGCCTGTTTCCGTATTAAAGGGAAAGACATTAGTGTTATTTTTGATCCATATGCTTATAATTCTGTTCCTAGAATTAATTTAGCTCTTGGATTAGAGGCTAACTATTCATTTATCTCTCACGAACATCATGATCATAATGCAAGAGAATTAATAAATATCAAAAAAACTGATAAAAAATTGGAATTTTGCAGTGTTTTACTACCTCATGATAAAGAAAATGGAAGATTAAGGGGATTTTCTAAAGCCACGATGATTAATGTTGATGGAGTTAAGATTGTCCATCTTGGGGATATTGGTGATATCTCAAATAAAGCACTTTTAGATCCATTTAAAGGGGCGGATATTTTGCTTTGCCCAATCAACGGATTCTTCACCATTAATGCGATTGAAGCCTATGAATTGTATAAGTATTTAGGGGTTAAAGTAATTGTCCCTATGCATTATGAGGTTAAGGAAAAAGGAATTGGCTATCCTGATGGAGGTCAGATTAATCTATTCAAAAAGCAATTTAATGATATATTAGAAGTGAAGTCTTATTGTTTGGATGTTAATAAGGATACTCTTAAACATCAAACTTGGATTTTTTTAGATTATTTAAGGTAGGGTTAGTTATGTTTGATTTACATTTACATTTAGATGGCTCATTAGCGGAAGAAGATTTCCTTTATTTAGCAAAGAAAGATAACATTCCTTTAGGAAAGGATTTCCCCTCTAATATTTATGTTCCCGCTGATTGTCCATCATTAGTGGAATATTTAACTAGATTTGATTTACCTTTACTCCTTTTACAAAGTAAAGAGAATATTGAATATGCTTTTTCTTCCTTGGTTAAGCGTTTAGCCAAGATGAATTACATTTACGTAGAGATACGTTTTGCGCCTTTACTTCATTTACAAAAAGGATTAAGTCAAAAAGAAGTAGTGGTAGCCGCGCTTAAGGGTGTAGAAGAAGGAATGAAAGACAATGATATCATTGCTAACATCATTCTTTGTACAATGCGTCACGCGGATGAAAAAACCAATATGGAGACTATTGAAGTTGCTCATTTATTTAAAGGGACTAGAATTGTGGCGGTTGATTTAGCGGGCGCTGAAACGCTTCATCCATCTTCTTATTACTCTAATATTTTTGCTAAAGCAAGAGAATATGGCCTTAATATTACTATTCATGCTGGAGAAGCTACAGGTAGTGATGAGATTATGATGGCTTTAGATAATGGGGCGATGCGTATTGGACATGGTGTGCATTTATCTTTAGATAAGGACTCTATTGCTAAAGTTAAAGAAAAAGATATTTGCTTTGAATTTTGCCCAACTTCAAATTTACAAACTAAATCACTTAAAGAATATAAAGATGTCCCTCTAAAAGGATTTATGAAAGCAGGTATTCCTGTCACTATCAATAGTGATAATATGACTGTCTCTAACACCACTAGTGTTTTAGAAATGAAACAAATGATTAAAACATTTAATCTCAGTAAAGAAGAAGTAAAAGAGATTTTATTTAACTCAATTAAATATAGTTTCGCTACTAAAGGCGAGAAAGAAAAAATCGCTAAATCTTTTGAAAGTAGATTTAACGATTATTATTCCTTATTAATTAACTAATTAATTATAACGCGTATTTATCAAAGAAGGCTTGGACTAATGGTCCATGGTATTTGACTGCGTATTTATTCATCCAGCCACCCCAGTCGGATACTTCACTAGAGTCAACTACTAATCCTTCTAAAACAGTAGTTTCAACCCCGTCTAAATAACCAAGATGTGATTTTCTTTCTTCGCTATAAAAAGATTGTTTTACATGCCATTTTTCATTTTCGTCTTTAGCTAAAGAATCATTAGCGAATACACTAGCGTCTTTTAGAACTCCTTTTTCCCAATATTGGAAAGTAGGAACAACACCTTGAGAATAACCAAATGCAGTAGGATTATCATTAACGGAAAGTAAATGGTCATCCTTATATTCCTGATATGTAGTGGGATCAGAGTCTCTAATAGGATCAATATCCATAACTAACATTTCTCTTTTTAATGTTTTGGACTCCGCCATTGGCCAGACTAATTCTGGACTTAAGAAAGAACAGTCACCACATTTTTCCCTCATATAATACACAAGAGCGCTTTCTTTTGGATTGGTGAATAAAGCATCATCTAAATACTTTTCGCTAACTTTAAATAATTGAGGAGCGCTTACGTATTTTTCGACTTCTTCTTTAATATTATCGGCTTTAAAGAACATATCGCTCTTATTGTTATAAACAAATTGTTTAACAATAGTGCCATGATTAATAAGGGCTAATGTGGGTTTACTTTGATCAAGATAGTGTTCTAAGCCATAATCTTCTTCAGGGATGACTTGGTTAGCAATAGTGTAGACTTCGTAATGATATTTCTTAACAAAGTTCTTTAATGCTGGGCCAAAGTTATTAACCCAACAGCTACATGTTGAGTCTTTATCATAAGTAGCAATGATGAAGTTTTCATCTTTATGAGTGCCATCTTCAATCATCTTTTGTTTAAATGTATCGAATGTAATATCGTTTAATTCAGCTTTCTCTTCTTCTAAATAATAACGGCCATAAGTGATACGGAATCTATCGTCCTCATCACCGCCTCCACTGTCTTTATTGTTACAGCCGCAAGAAGCTAATAAACTAACTGATAATAATGTCGAGAATGCTAGGAGAATATTCTTCATAATCTTCACCTCTTTGGCACATTATAAATCATTTGAAAATGTGCGCGCAATATCGATAAGAAAATTAAATAAAAATTCTCTTCAAAAAAATAAGCAAAAAAATATAAGAAAAAATGTAAAGATTTTTATTAACAAAGAATTTTAAAAAAGTAAGATTATATCAATAAAAAACATAATTCGAAAAGTTTGGAAAAATTGAACAAAAAAATATTTAGAAAAAAATGATTGTTTTTTCTTTAAATTTTCTTTATAGTTTTTCGCGAAATATTTATCAAAATATTCTCAATTGTTTAAAGAAAGAAAGTAGGGGCTAATATGGAAAAGAAAAACTGTATTATCTCACTTCAAGGTGTGAGCAAAGTCTATAACGACACGACAGTCGTCAGCGACTTTAACCTTGACATTACTAAGGGTGAATTTGTGACATTCTTAGGACCTTCTGGATGTGGTAAGACCACCACATTAAGGATGATCGGTGGATTCGAGATTCCTAGTGAAGGAAAAATTTTATTAAACGGTGAGGATATCACGAAGATACCTCCATACAAAAGACCAATTAATACCGTCTTCCAACGTTATGCGTTATTCCCACATTTAGATGTCTATGATAACGTCGCTTTTGGTCTTAAACTCAAAAAGATTCCTTATGAGAAGATTAATCGTAAAGGTGAAAAAGTCACCAAATTGAGACATTTATCTAGTAAGGAAATCGATGAAAAAGTAGCAAGAGCTTTAAAAATCGTTGATCTTGATGAGCTTGAAGATCGTGACATTTCCACTCTTTCTGGTGGTCAACAACAACGTGTTGCTATTGCTAGAGCGATTGTTAATGAACCAGAAATCTTACTTCTTGATGAACCTTTAGGTGCGCTCGATTTAAAGATGAGAAAAGAAATGCAGATTGAATTAAAAGAAATGCATAAGAAACTTGGTATCACCTTTATTTATGTCACCCATGACCAAGAAGAAGCCTTAACGATGTCCGATACGATTGTCGTTATGAAGTCTGGAGAAATTCAACAAGTAGGTACTCCACTTGATATCTATAATGAACCAGTAAATGCTTATGTCGCTAACTTTATTGGTGAATCAAATATTTATAACGCTACTATGCTCGCTAATAAGCAAGTGCGTTTCTTAAATCATGCATTTGATTGTATTGACGATTTCCCAGTTAACGAAAAGGTCGATGTTGTCGTAAGACCTGAAGATGTTATCTTAACTAAAGTTACTGGTGAAGCTGATAAGAACCGTGTTTGTGGCCGTATTGATAACAAGATTTTTAAAGGTGTCCATTACGAATACATCATCATGGTGGGTAAAAACGAAGTGATTGCCCAAGACACTAAGAACCGTGAAGTCGGAGATATGGTGTATTTAGATGTTGATAAAGAAAACATTCAAATCATGAAGAAAGAAGTGACAAAGAACGTCTTCACTGATGCTTGGATTAATAAGCGTAACGAAGTGGTCATTTCTGATTTCCCATTTGCCGCGGATGTCACTCAACTCTTACCAGGGTCTAAACTTGATGAAGATGGCTATTTAGTCGATAAAGATGGAGTCCGTTATGATTTGACTGATGCGGATGTCATTGCCGAGATTGGCTTAAATGATATTGAATTATCCGATAACACTGAAGAAGGAAGCGCTACCGGAACGATTGTTGATATTGTCTATAAGGGTGACCATTATCAAGTGATGGTGAGAACCGAACTTGAAGATGACTTCATTTTAGACACGATGTATTCCTGGAACATTAATGACATTGTCTCTATTAGTGTCAAACCAGAAAGCATCAAATTAACCATTAAAGGGGACATTAAGAAATATGTCTACGAATGATAAAGAAAAACGCAAAAAACGTGCAAAAACCCTGTTATTTCAGCGTAAATACCTTTGCATTCCCTATGCGTTATTCCTAGTTTTATTTATCATTTTCCCAATTCTTATCATCGTGGTGTATGCCTTTACTGATGAGAATATGGTTCCTTCTTTTAATGCGGTAGTGAACTTCTTTACCTCCACGAATAAGTTAGAGGTTTTGCTAGTTTCAGTATTTATCGCATTTCAAACTACTTTGATTTGTTTAATCATTGGCTACCCGTTAGCCTTCTTCTTAGCAAATCGAAATATTAATAAGAATGTTGTCCTAGTGGTTTTATTTATTGCTCCAATGTGGATTAACTTTGTTCTCCGTGCTTTGGCGACTAGAGACTTATTATCTATGTTTGGTATTAATGGGGGTCAATTCCCATATTTAGCCACTTTGATTGGCATGGTACAAAACTATTTACCTTTTGTTATCTTACCTTTATATACAACAATGTTAAAACTCGATAAGAGTCAAATTGAAGCAGCGCGTGACTTAGGAGCGAATGAAAGACAAGTGTTCTTTAAGAGCATTCTTCCTCAAACTGTTCCTGGTATTGTCTCGGCTTGCTTAATGACTTTTATGCCAACAATGTCGAGCTATGTTATTTCTGATACTTTCTCAGAAAGAAAGATTACCTTATTTGGTAGTTTTATCGAACTCGAATTCAACAACAAATTATGGAATGATGGTTCCTTTATGGCCTTCATTATGTTAGTGATTATTGGTATTTCTATGCTCGCTACCCGTAATGTTGATAAGAGTGATGGAAGGGGGAACTTATTATGAAAAATTCTCTCTTTAAGAAAGTCTTTGGCCAATGCTATATCTGGTTAATCATGATTTTCATGTATTTACCAATTTTAGTGATTATGGCCTATTCATTCACTGAAAGTGAAGTCATTGGTGGTAAATTCAATTTTACTTTCAATTTATATAATCGTTTGTTCTCTAATACAGCGATTATGGTGGCTTTAGGAAATACCATATTAATTGCTTTAATCTCCGCAGCAGTTGCTACTTTCTTAGGCACTCTTGGAGCAATTGGAGCCTTCTATGCCTCTCGTAAATGGAGAAGAACCATTGATATGGCAACACAAATCCCTGTTGTTAATGCAGAAATCGTTATTGCTTTCTCTTTAACAGTTATGTTTGTCTTCCTTGGTACTTATGTATTTAAAAGCAACTTATTTGGATTTTGGACCTTACTTATTGGTCACGTTTCCTTATCTATTCCTTTTGTTTATATTTCTGTTAAACCTAAATTACAACAAATGGATCCTTCAATGTATGAAGCGGCGATTGATTTAGGAGCTTCTCCTAGACAAGCTTTAACTAAAGTTGTGATTCCAGATATTTTCCCAGGAATTATGTCTGGCTTCTTACTTTCAATTACTCTTTCTCTTGATGATTTTATCATCACTTCCTTCACCCGTGGAGCGGGTTTATTAAGTGGTAATAGCAATATTGAAACTATTTCTACTTTGGTCCAAGCAGCGATTAAGAAAAGAAGTGTACCTGTGGAGATTAGAGCGTTAACTACTTTAATCTTCTTAGCGGTTGTTGTCGCTGTGGTGATTGTTAGCATCAACAGATATCAACAAGAGAAGAAAGCCGTCAAAGGCAAAATGCGTAAATTAAGGGAGGGAAAATAAGATGAAAAAGATTTTAATTCCTTTTATGCTAGCGTCTTGCGCTTTGGTGTTATTACCTACGAATAACAATAAAGATAGTGTTGTTATTAATAACAATATCAAGAAGTATCAATATCAAGAAGTGACCGAAAAAGTCACAATTAACGTCATGAACATGGAAGACTATATCTATGTTAATGACCCCAATGATCCTGATTCTTTACCTGATTTAACTGAACAATTTGAAAAGTACGCTGAAGATAACCTTGGTTATGTTGGTGGGGTGGAAGTTGTTTATAATACGACAGACACGAACGAAACCTTGTTAACCCAATTAACAACAGGCAAAACTGGTTACGATTTAATTTGTCCTAGTGATTATATGATTCAGAAGATGATTGCTCAGGATTTAATTGAACCTTTAGCACCTGAACCAGGCATCTTAGATAATTATGATACCTATGCTTCTAAATATATCCGTAACTGCTTAGATAGTATTGATGCCGTAACTGGTAACGGGGCGCCGACAACTGTTGGTGAATACGCAGTTGGCTATATGTGGGGTACTTTAGGCATTCTCTTTAATCCTTTCTATCAAGGTTATGATACTTTCTCTATTTTAAAGAAAGCCTCTGATTGGCATTTATTCTGGGATCAAGAATTCTATGGTACAGCTTCAATTAAAGATAGTATGCGTGATACTTACGCGATGGCGCTTATGGAAGTCTTCCGTGATGAATTCCAAGATGCTCAAGATAAATTAAATGACGGAACTTATAGCGAAGAAGAATATAAGGCCGTTATTTCCGAAATCTTTAATAGATGTGACCAAGAAACTGTTGATAAAGTTGGTGATGCGCTTAGTTTATTAAGAAACAATATTTATGGCTTAGAAGTCGATAGTGGTAAACAAGATATCGTCCAACAACGTATTGGCATTAACTTAGCTTGGAGTGGTGATGCGGTTTATTCTTTAGAATTAGGGGATGAAGAAGATGTCACCTTATGCTATTCCATTCCTCAACTTGGTAGTAATATCTGGTTTGATGCTTGGGTTATGCCTAAGAGCAACTCTCGTACTCCTTTACAAAGACGTTTAGCTTTACAATTCTTAGACTTCTTATGTATGCCTGAGATTGCTTCCTTAAATATGGATGAAACTGGCTATACTTCCTTTATTGGAGGAGATGCGATTCTAGAGTTAGACCGTGGCTGGTATGACATTAGATATTCTGAAGTCAATTATATTGATGAAGAAGAAAACGAATACCCAGTCGTGGTTAAAGAAGACGATAAATATCGTTTATTAACTTATGAAGATTGCTTTATGGATTCTCATAATGATGAATTAGATGATACTGAACTTTATTATGATGAAGCATATGAAGAACCTGAAGAGGGTGAAGAATATATTCCAGATGAAGATTCTTTAATTCCTGTTCCTCTTCTTGATGATGATGGAGAAGAAAGTGAAAAAGTTAAAACGTACGGTGACCTTCTTATCGTTGATAGTGAAGATAGTGAACTTCAAGAAGTTGACTTAAACTATTTCTTCAATAATGATTTTGGAACTGAAGATTATGTTCCAAATAAAGATTATTATTTCTACACTGATGAATATTACTATTCATATGAAGAAGAAATTGATGGAGAACTAGTTTCTTTCCCTGGTGAAGATGATTATCTTACTGTTGGTAGAGGTTTCTACTGTCAATATCCTGATTACGAGACAATTTTAAGATGCGCGGTTATGAAGGATTATGGCCCTAATAATGATATCGTCTTAAAGATGTGGGAAAAATTTAGAAGTAATTCTCTTCCATTATGGGCCACGATACTTTTATGTGTTGAAGTTGCCCTCTTAGTGGGAGCGGGTGTTTACTTTTTTGTTAACAAAAAGATTAAATATAAACTTAGAAAATCAAGAAAAGAAGAAAGATTAAAATAGACTTGTCTTTACTTGATGAAGAATGTATAATTCTATTCGCTGCAAGGATGGTTCCTTAGCCAAGTTGGTAAGGCAATTGACTGCAACTCAATGATCATCGGTCCGAATCCGGTAGGAACCTCCATAAAGCGGATATGTGCGCCTCTAGCTCAACTGGATAGAGTGTCAGACTACGAATCTGGAGGTTACGAGTTCGATTCTTGTGAGGCGCGCCATTAACGGGATGTAGCGTAGCTTGGTATCGCGTCTGCTTTGGGAGCAGAAGGTCGCAGGTTCAAATCCTGTCATCCCGACCATTTAAGAAGAACAAGCATTGATACAGGATATCGATGCTTTTTTTGTGTTTCAAGCCCCTTTTTAGTCTTTTTTACGCCCACCTTCTTACTTTTACCGAAGACTATTTGGAACTAGTTAAGTAATGAAATAACATTATACCGTTTTCTGATTTGTTTTTATTTACAACCTAGTAAGTGGTAATATAATTGCATTATGGCAAAGTTAATTGTTTTATCTGGTGTACCAGGTAGTGGGAAATCATTCTTCTCACAAAGATTTAAAGAAAAAAGAAATGGTCATGTCTATATTGTCTCTAGTGATGAGATTAGAGATAAAGTAGCGGGTAACCAACAAGACCTTAGTCAGGATAAACTTGTTTGGAAGTTATTCTATGGCTTAACTAGAGTGTATGGTATGGATGAAGAAGGCACAGTTATTTTAGATGCCACGAATAGTATTTGTAGGTATCGTGTTTCAATTGTTGAACCATTTAGAAAACTCTTCTCTGAGATTGATCTAGTAGCCTTTGATATTGATAAAGATATTGTCCGTTATCAAAATAAGAATCGTCCTTTTGCAGTACCTGATGATGTACTTGAAATGCTTATTGAAAAGTATGAAGGACCGAATGAAATTGATTGCCGATTCTTCGATAATATTCATATCATTAAAGACCACGAAATAGATAAAATTATTGATTTATTATAAGACCCTCGTGGTCTTTTTCTTTAGGTTAAACAATACAACCTTAGATTTAATATTATATTTATTGTTTTAGTTAAGAAAGCAGGTGCAAAAATCGAATATTCCTATAATATTTAAATTTTGATATAAACATTGATTTGATTATTTGTAGTTTAATCTAAAATAGTTGAAAATAAATAAAAAAGTTCCAACTGGAACTATTATATTCTTAACTGGTCGGAGCGACCTGATTTGAACAGGCGACCCCTTCCACCCCAAGGAAGTGCGCTACCAAGCTGCGCTACGCCCCGACTTGTTTTATATTATAAACTTTATAATTTGCAAAGTGTTATTCTTTTTATTTAGAAAACATTTTGATAAAATATCAAACATGAATAAATCGATTGTCGTTAAAGGTGCTCGTGAGAACAACTTAAAAAATGTTAATGTCGAATTCCCAAAAGATTCACTTGTGGTCTTTTCTGGTTTATCTGGTAGTGGGAAAACAACTTTAGCGTTTGATACTATTTTTGCGGAAGGACAAAGACGATATATGGAATCTCTTTCTAGTTATGCTAGACAGTTTTTAGGTTCTTATAATAAACCTGACGTAGATTCTATTACTGGTTTATCTCCTTCTATTGCCATTGATCAAAAAAGTGTTTCTCATAATCCTCGTTCTACAGTAGGAACAGTGACTGAGATTTATGATTATTTAAGATTATTATTTGGTCGTATTGGTGTACCATATTGTCCCAATCATCATATCCCCATTATTTCTTTTTCTGTCACAATGATGTGTGATGTTGTTCTTTCTTATCCTGAAGGGACCAAGATTCAACTTCTTGCTCCAATAGTGCATAGAGAAAAAGGAACACAAAAGGATATTATTGAGAAAATTAGAAAAGCGGGTTTTGCTCGTTTAAGAGTGGACGATGAATTCGTTTCCATTGATGATGTTAAAGAATTAGAAAAGAATAAGAAGCACTCTATTGATATAGTCGTGGACCGTCTTATCATCAAAAAAGATATCAGGACTCGAGTTTTTGAATCTATAGAAACCGCACTTGATTGGTCTCATGGTTTATTAGTGATTTATTCCGATATTGAAGAAAGACTACTTTCTGATAAACATACTTGCCCAGAATGTGGGTTCTCTGTTCCTAATGTGGAGCCTCGTTTATTCTCATTTAATTCTCCTACCGGATGCTGTCCTGACTGTAAAGGATTAGGTATTAAAAGAGAAGCTGACCCATCTTTAATCGTGCCTCATCCTGAATTATCAATTAACCAAGGAGCTATTAAATATTATGAACATATGGTGGGTTCACAAAATCTAGAGTGGCAAGAATTTAAATTATTGTGTTCATTATATGATATTAATTTAGATGTTCCGTTTAATTCATTAAACGATAAGCAAAAAGATATTATTTATTATGGTTCTCCTGAGATTCATAAATATACTTTAAAGTCCTCTAGTGGTAACACCAATAACCGTATTGGCTTTATTGAAGGTGTTAAGACTAAACTCGAAAGACTATATGCTGAAACTACATCTGATTGGATGAGAGACTATTATGAGAAGTTTATGAGGGATCATACTTGTACAACTTGTAAGGGTGCAAGACTTAATAAAGAAGCTCTTTCTGTCTTAGTAGATAACAAGAACATTTATGAAATAACTTGTTTACAGATTAAAGAATTAAGAGACTGGGTTATTTCATTAAGAAATAAACTTAATAAGAATCAACTTGATATTGCTAATTTAGTCATTAATGAGATTGAAGCAAGAACTTCATTCTTATGTAATGTTGGTTTAGATTATTTAACTTTATCAAGAATGGCTATGACTCTTTCTGGAGGAGAATTACAAAGAATTAGATTAGCCACTCAAATCGGTTCTAAATTAAGTGGAGTTCTTTATGTATTAGATGAACCATCTATTGGTCTACATCAAAGAGATAGTGAAAAGCTTATTTATACTCTTAAAGAGATGAGAGATCTTGGTAATACTTTAATCGTTGTCGAACATGACGAAGAGACTATTAAAGCTGCTGACTATATTGTTGATGTTGGCCCAGGAGCTGGTGTTCATGGTGGAGAAATAGTAGCGTGTGGCACTTTAAAAGATATTATGGCTTGCCCTAATAGTATTACTGGACAATATTTAACTGGTAAAAAATCTATTCCCGTCCCTAAAGAAAGAAAAGCAGGTAATGGCAAATACTTGAGTATTAAAGGAGCAAGATGTAATAACTTAAAGAATATTAGTGTTAAGTTCCCATTAGGTTGTTTTATTGCGGTTACTGGGGTATCAGGTAGTGGTAAATCTTCTTTAGTTAATCAAACTTTACTACAACATTTAAAGAAATATTTTTCTAATGATGATGGCTTTGCTGGAGAGATAACTTCTTTAGAAGGAATTGAAAATATTGATAAGGTGGTTGATGTTTCACAAGAACCAATTGGTAGAACTCCAAGAAGCAACCCAGCGACTTATGTCAAACTATTTGATGACATCCGTGCTTTATTTGCGGAATGTAATGAAGCTAAAGCGCGTGGATTTGATAAATCTAGATTCTCCTTTAACGTAGTGGGAGGAAGATGTGAAGAATGTCAAGGTGCGGGTGTTACTCGTATACCGATGAATTTCTTACCTGATGTTTATGTTAAATGCGAAAGCTGTAATGGTAAACGTTATAACGAAGAAACCTTAGCGGTCACTTATAAAGGCAAAACTATTTATGACGTTTTAGAGATGACTGTGGAAGATGCTTTACATTTCTTTGAAAATCGTCCTGCCCTTAAGAAGAGGTTACAAATTCTTTATGATGTGGGCTTAGGATATATTAAACTTGGTCAACAAGCTACAACTTTATCTGGAGGGGAAGCTCAAAGAGTTAAACTTGCCTATGAGTTACAAAGAAAGCCTACAGGTAAGACTTTATATATTCTTGATGAACCAACGACTGGTTTACACGCGGATGATGTTTCACGCTTATTGAAGGTATTAAGTAGTATTGTGGAACATGGAGATACAGTGCTTGTTATTGAACACAATTTAGATGTTATTAAAGTGGCTGATTATATTATCGATTTAGGTCCTGAAGGAGGAGATGGTGGTGGTCAAGTGATTGCGACCGGAACCCCTGAAGAGATTATTAAAAACGATAAATCATATACGGGGAAGTACTTGAAGAAAGTCTTGAAAGGAAATTAATTATGAATGTTGCTGGACTTATTTTAGTGATTATCTTTGGTCTAATTGCTTTTGGCTTATTAGGCTATACGATGTACACCAATATCATGGTGGTCAAAAAGAAGAAAGAAATAGGTGATATTAAGCTATTTTTGAAAAAAGAAGGGCTTTTTGCTCTTATTTCGGCATTTGCCTTTATGTTTATGATTGGCTTTTGCTATCTCTTATTTAAGATATCTCCTAAGCCAAGCGAAGTTGCATTTGCTTTAATTTTTTCTTTATTAACAGGACTTAGTGGGTTCCTTTATCTTAATGTTTTTGTTCTTCATTATTACGGTCTAGATTTTAAAGATGCTTATCCAAAAGTTGATAAGTGGCTCTTTAGAGTTTTAATGATTTGTATCCCGGTTTTCCTTATCTCACTTTTATATATGACTAATGGCTTTGCTGAATATTGGAAATATCCTCTTCCAAACTTATTGAGCTTTAAGAATGGCTTAGTCTTCTCTGGAGATGGAGGAGAAAATGGATTAATGGGTGTCGCTATCTACGCTTTAACGTTTGTGGGTGGCGCGATCTTTGTTTATTTCCTTGTTGATCATAAATACTATCAACAATACGGCAAACACGGCATTATGGAATCTACTTTCCTTATTGCTTTCCCTGCGGGTATTTTAGCAGGACGTCTTGGTTACGTTATTGGTAACTATGAACTAGACTTTGCTGCGCGTATTAAAGCCGGAGAATGGTGGTCTATATTCGCTATTTGGGAAGGTGGATTAACTATTCTTGCTGGTGCGATTGGTGGCATTGTCGTTGGTATTATTTGGTATTTATGGAGAAGAAAACAATATAACATCTGGCTCGCTATGGATATTGTTATACCATGTATCCTTTTAGCTCAAGCGATTGGAAGATGGGGTAACTTCTTTAACTGTGAAGTCCATGGTACAGTGACAAGTGCTTCTAATTTCTCTTGGCTACCAACATTTATTGTGAAAAATGGTCGATTCTCTTCTACCGCTATAACGTTACCTGAAGGAGAGATGTATGCCCCATTATTCTTCATTGAATGTTTAGTAAATATTGCGGGCTATTTTGTCTTAGCGTATTTATTTGGTAAGTTATTTAGAAAACATACTGAACTTGGTGATTTGGGATTTGGCTATGTGGTATGGTACGGCTTAACTCGTACATTTATGGAACCTCTTAGATATTCTGCCTTTAATATGGGCACGAACGGATATTGGTCCTGGATTTGGGCGATGATCTTCGTCTTAGTGGGTACTTTAATGATTGTCGCTAATCACCTTATTAGATATATCTATCGTAAAAAGCATGATACTTATAAGAAGGATGATAGTGCCTTCCTTAAAGGTATTATCTCTACAGCATGTATTCTTGTTATTTCTTTAACCATGATTATTATTGGTTTAGTGAATATGAATCAATCTTCCTTTGCGGCGAAGATTGCTTTTAACCAATATAATATTGGTTTAATGCTTATGATTTTAGGTATTTCTTTAGTGTCTACTTTAGTTATATCTATTCCTATCCTTTTAGAGGGTATTAAAAATAAGAAAGTAGAACATGAAGCGGTATAGATTAATTCTTTTTGATATTGATGGCACCTTAGCGGATACGGATAAGATGCTTATTGAAAGTATGAATCAACTTTATGATTTATATCGAGATGGCGTTAGAACTCCCTATGAAAAGATGATTTATTTTTCTGGACCTATTATTGAAGAAACTCTCGAACATGAATTCCCACATATGGACCAGAAATTTATTTATGATGAATTTCAAAGAATCTTTCAAGGGCTATATCCAAAGATGCTTAAAGAATTCCCTGGAGGAAAAGAAATGCTTCTTTCTTTAAAAAAGAATAATTATCTTCTCGGGATAGTAACAAACAAGAATCATTCTTCTTCCTTATATTGCTTAGCTACTTTAGGATATGAAGGTTTATTTGATGTTATTGTTGCTAGTGACGATGTTAAAAATGGTAAACCATATCCTGATAGCATCATTAAAGCAATGGAATTAACTAATGTTAAAAATAATAATGAAGTCTTATATGTGGGTGATAATGATTGTGACTATGAATGCGCTTCTAACGCCAATGTTGACTGCATGTTAGTGAATTGGGGGCCTAGAGAATTATCTCCAAGCACTAAACCAAGATATAAGATTAATAATTTTGTTGAATTATTGGGGGTCATTGAACAATGAGTGAACATACCTATCAAGTAATTATTATAGGAGCCGGTCCTTCTGGCATTGCTTGCGCTTTAAAACTTAAAGCAGCAAATATTGATTTCCTTTTAATCGATGGCTCCACTCCTGGAGGTAAAGTTAATATTGCTCCTCGAGTTGATAATTATCCTGGACATAAAGAAATTCCAGGACCAGATTTAGCCTTTGTTTTCTTTCAAAGATTGATGGATGCAGGCATTTCAATTTGTGGAGAAACAGTATCTTCTTTAACACTAGAAAATGATAAATTTAGCGTAAAAACTGGCTCAAATATTTATTTTTCTGATTTTATTTATATTGCTTCAGGCACAAAAGAAAGAAAAGTTGGATTAGAAAAAGAAGATGAATTATTAGGTCATGGCTTATCTTATTGCGCTTTATGTGATGGCCACTTCTTCAAAGGAAAAGAAATATGCGTTATTGGTGGAGGGAACTCCGCACTTAAGGAAGCAATTCACTTGTCTCACTTAGCTTCTAAATTATTTATAGTACACCGCCGCAATCAATTTAGAGGTAGCGAAAAGCTTGTTGAAGAATTAAGAGAAAAAGATAATGTCGTTATCTTGACTCCATTTATTCCTTTAGAAATTATTGGAGAAGATAGAGTAGAAGGCTTAAAGATTAAGAATGTTGAAACTAGTGAAGAAAGAATCATAAATGTTGATGGTTTATTCCCTCTAGTTGGACAAATACCTAATACTCAATTTATTAAGATTGATAATGTTATTGATGAATATGGAACTATCCCAGTTAATAAAGAACATGAAAGTAATGTCAAACATTTATATGCCGGAGGGGATGTTCTTCCAAGAAACATTAGACAAATATATTTAGCAGAACATGATGGTATGGTAGCAGCCTCAAATATCATCGAAGCTATTAAAGGAGAATAAATATGGAAAAGAAAAAATTAGTAATTATTACTTCCCCTAATGGAGCGGGATTATCAAGCGCGAAATTCGTTTATGAAGAAAATGGTTTCTTTATTACAGAGAATCCTCCAAGTGAATCTATTGAAGCGATTTTGAAATCCTATAAAGGATTTGATAATAATTTCACAAAATTCTGCTTAATGATCCATGTGAAGGTGGCTTCTAGAATAATTAAGATTATTAAAAAGTATGAGAAAGATTTTGATATTGATTTCATCCTTTTAATTGCTTCTAAAGAATCTATTCTTTCCCGTTATGCTTTAACTCGTCATATCCATCCACGTAGTATCTTAGAAGGTATCTCTTTAGAGAATGCGGTTGATGAAGACTTAGTGGATGCAAAAGAGATTGCTCCTTTAGCGGACTATGTTTTAGATACTTCTTCTTTAAGCATTAAAGAACTAAGAAAAGCCTTATTAAGTGAACTTGAAGGTGAAGCCGAAGAAAAGTGTAATATCACATTTATGTCATTTGGTATTAAAAACGGTATCCCTTTAGGTTTAGATATGGTTCTTGATACTCGTAGCTTACCTAACCCATACTGGGTAGATGATTTAAAAGAACTTACTGGTAACGATCAAGAAGTTATTGATTACTTAATGAGTTTCCCGGAAACAAAAGTCTTACTTGATGAATTTACAAGATTCCTTACATATGTTCTTGAAACAGTGAAGAAAGCTGCTCGACCAAGTTATAACATTGGTATTTGCTGTAGTGGTGGTCAACACCGTTCTACATTTGTCGCTAATTATTTAGCCGCTTATTTTAAAAATGATTTTGCCGTGAGAGTGCTTCACCGCGATACACCTAACGATTAACAATGAAACAGCAAATATCTTTTAGTCAATACGTTAAAGAAGAAATAGCGGAAGTTTATTCTTTAAAGTCAAATAAAGACAAGCCACTCCTTGCGGCTTATTTAAGAATAAATGCTTCTTTAATACTAAAAGAGAAAAAGACCAACATGGTCTTATCAACAGAAAACGCTAAAATAGCTAAACTCATATATTCCAAGATCAAAGAATATTATGGAGATGATGTTCATCTTTCATTTGTCCAAACATTTAAAAAGAAGATGATGTTTAAAATCATTGTTGGAGCGATTTCTGAAGATATTATTAAAGATTTAGATATCTCCTTTTTGGAAGGAAAAATCTCTAAAGACATGGTTAAGAATGATGAGATGATTAGTGCTTATTTAGCGGGAGCGTTTTTAGCCTGTGGTAGTATAAATTCACCCGCGACTTCTAACTATCATTTTGAAATGAGTTTTCATAGTGAGAATTACGCTAAATGGATGCTTCATCTTTTCTCTAGATATTCTGGTGCGCATATTGAACCCAAACTATCTAAAAGAAGAGATAAAGCTATCATTTATGTGAAAAAAAGCCAACAAATTGCCGACTTTTTAACTTTAATTGGAGCTTTTAACTCAAGAATGGACTTTGAGAATATCCGTATTGAAAGAGATTTTAACAATAGCGAAAACCGCTTATTTAATATTGATGCAGCCAATATGAAAAAGATTTCTCAAACTGGAGAAAATCAAGTAAAAGAAATTAAATATATCGATGAGCATTTAGGGATAAAAAATATCCATAACGAGAAACAACGATTATTATGTGAATTACGTTTAGAAAATGATTCGGCTTCATTAAACGAATTAGCCGCTTTGATGTCAGAAAGATTAGCAACTCCTATCACTAAGAGTAACATCAATCATTTATTCCGTTCTTTACATCAACTTTATTTGAGACTAGCACAATGAACACATTCACACAATTAGGCGCTCGTATACGATATTTAAGAAAGAAGATGGGATATTCCCAAGAGGATTTAGCTCTTGAGGCGGATATTAATAAGAATTATCTATCTGATTTAGAAAGAGGAAGGAGGAATCCGTCTTTAGAAATATTGATAAAGATTTGTTTTGCATTAAAAATCAATCTTTCGGAACTATTCAAAGGAATTGATTAAAAATATCTTTCGATAAAAGTCTTGAATGTTATAAGCAAAAAGCATACTATAATTCCAAGTACGGAAAAAAAGTATGAAAATGTGCAGTTACGCTTATTACTATTATTACTTTTACCGCAAGAGTAATTGATAACTCGGGCATTTTCTTGTTGGGGCTATCAATAAATAATTAGCACCAACGCATTATTAAGTTAATAAGAGGATATGTTTGGTGCTGGTAGTGCCAAACTTTTTTATAAGACAAAGGAGAAAAAGATTATGAAAAAAATGACAACCTTACTATTAACGCTTGCTTTTACCGCCGTAGGACTTACTGGCTGTAAAAAAGGCAAAGACGTGAAAATTGGAATTCTTCAACCAGTGGAACACGAAGCTTTAGGAGCGGCTTATGAAGGCTTCAAAGAAGGATTAAAGAAACAAGGATATGACGAAGATAAAGTGGAATTCGTCTATCGTAATGGCGGTGGTAAAGAAGCTGATATTACTTCTTTTGCTAAAGATCTAGTTTCTACTTGCGATATGTATTTAGGTATTGGAACCGGTGCTAGCCAAGCTTTAAAAAGCGCAGCGGATGAAAAAGGTAAAACCAATCCATTATTATTTACCGCGGTTACTGATCCTGTAGAGGCTGGTTTAGTTGCTTCTTTAGAAAACGGCAAAGGCTTTGTTACTGGTACCAGTGATATGCAACCACTTGAAGCACAAATCGAATTAATTGAAGAATGCTTTGAAGATAGCGAAAAAGATTTTGATAAAGTTGGTATTATCTATACTTCTAGCGAAGTTAACTCTGTGGCGCAAGCTGATGCGGCCGAAAAAGCTTTGAAAGCTAAAGACATTGAAGTTGTTCGTAAAACATGTACTGGTCCAAGTGATGTTTCTTCTACCGCGATGGCTTTAGCCTCCGTTGATGGACTTGACGCTATTTATGTTCCTACTGATAACAATATTGCTGCTAATACTGATGCGATTAAAACTGCCATTAGAGGTAGTGGTATCTTAGTTGTTACTGGTGAAGAAGGCATGATGAAAGGTTGCGGACATGTGACTTTATCTATTAACTATAGAGATTTAGGTATTGTTACTGGCGAAATGGCTGCTGATATTTTGAAGAATGACCTTATTCCAGGCTCATTAGCGGTTAAGACAATGACTGCAGCTCAATGTGATTATGTGATGTCTAGCAAAAACTGTGCGGATACAAATGTCACTCTTCCTGCTTCAGTTATTGAAAAATGTAAAAACTTAGATTAAAGTTTTAACATGGATTTTTTAGAAATCGTCATAAACATATTATCTAGTGGATTACCATGCTGCTTATTAGCGCTTGGTATTTTCCTTACTTATCGACTCCTTGATTTTGCTGATTTAACCGCAGAAGGTAGTTTCCTTTTAGGTGCGGCGACAAGTGGAGTGATGATCTATAACGGAGTCAATCCATTTATTGCTACTTTCACTAGTATTATCGTGGGAGCGTTATGCGGGGTTTTAACTGGTGTTTTAAATAGATATTTAAAGATTCCTAAATTATTAAGCGGTATTATTACTCTTACCGCCTCTGCTTCTATTGCTTTGATTATTATGGGCACTGCTAAAGGGAATACTGAATCTATTTTTAAATCCCAGATTTCTTTTGGTAATGAGGTATTTAAAGGTAGTCCTATTCAAACCATCTATTCCTTATTTACTCCATATTCCTATAATGCTGATTATGGCATTTGGCAAGTAGTAGCGCCTTGGGGTGAACTAATTAAACTATTAATTATGTTTATCGTTGTCGCGATCGCTATGGTACTTATCTATTTCTTCTTTGGAACAGAATATGGTATGGCGATTAGAGCTACTGGTATGTCAGAAAAGATGGCTAGGGCCCAAGGTATTAATACGGATGTTGCCACAATTGTATGTGTAGCGATATCTAACGCAGTTATCGCTTTAGCGGGTTCACTTTATGTACAAGAAGCTAAATCTGTTTCCACAATTACCGCTTCTGGCTATTTAGTTATTGGTTTAGCCTCTATCTTAGTGGGCGAAGCGATATTTGGTAAACGTACTTTCAAGAACTGGTTAATTTCCGTAGCCTTAGGAAGTATTGTCTATTTCGTTATTGTGACTATTGCTGTAAGACTTGGTTTACCAACCGAACTCAAGAGCTTGTTATATGCAATTTTAATTACTATTGCTTTATGTATTCCTTTGATGAAGATGGGATTCAAAAAGCTTTTTAAGAAGAATAAGAATAATAAGGAGGTAAGTAAATGCTAGAGCTTCGTAATGTTACTAAAAGATTTAATCTTACTGGTAGTGTAGAAGACGAAAGAATAGCGTTAGATAACGTCTCCTTAGCTATTAAACCTGGAGAATTTGTCACCATCATTGGTGGTAATGGTAGTGGTAAATCCACAACGCTAAATATTGTCTCTGGAGTCTTAACTCCTGATGAAGGTAAAGTCCTCCTTAATGAGTATGATATTACTAAACTTCAAGAGTATCGTAGAGCGGCCTATTTTGGACGTGTTTTCCAAGACCCAATGGTGGGTACTGCTTCTGATATGTCAGTCTTAGAAAATTTAGAGATTGCTTACCAAAGAGGAAGAATTCATTCGCCATTTGTTTGGGGCTTTAAAAAAGCTGATAAAGAATATTTTATTGAGGAATTAAAGCGTTTTGACCTTGGTTTAGAGAATCGTTTAGGGCAAAAAGTGGGTGTTATGTCTGGTGGACAAAGACAAGCTTTAACCCTTTTAATGGCCACAATTCGTCGTCGTCCAACGATTAGAATGATGAGAAGAGACTATATCAAATTTGCGGGTTTAGATTCTCTTGTAGCGCGTAAAGAATTTGATGAAGAATTTACTAGATGTCAAATAATTAAAGACGAGAAAATTGCTAAAGCCAAAACCTCTAATCTTAGTAAAAAAGAGATTAAGATTATTGTTAAAGAAGCGAAATTTGAATTTGAACAAGCTATGCTTGCTAAGTTTGATTTAACGAAACAAATACTTCTTCTTGATGAACATACCGCAGCGCTTGATCCTAAGACTGCGAAGAAGGTTTTAGAGTTAACCAATAAGATTGTTAGAGAAAACAATATGACTACCCTAATGGTCACTCATAATATGAAAGACGCTTTGACATATGGAGATAGATTAATTATGTTCCACTCTGGACATATTATTCTTGATGTTTCCGGTAAAGAAAAAGCGAAATTAAAAGTCGACGATCTTCTCAAGATGTTTGAAGAAGCTGACGAAAAATTAATTAATGGATAAAGGGCTTAGGCTCTTTTTCTTTTCTGCGTAAATAAGTACTTCAATTCACTTAAAATTTTATTTTTAGTGATTTTTCTTGAAAGTTTCTTTTAATATAGATAAACTATATTCGCAGTTATTAAGGAGGACATTTAAATGTCAGTAAAAGTTGCAATTAACGGATTTGGTAGAATTGGCCGTTTAGCCTTCAGACAAATGTTTGGCGCTGAAGGATATGAAATCGTCGCTATTAACGATTTGACCAGCCCAAAAATGTTAGCAAATTTATTAAAATATGACACCGCTCAAGGCGGCTATGCCGGTGTCTTTGGAGAAAATTTGCATTCTGTTTCTTCAAAAGAACCTGTCTTTGCTGAAGATGGCAAAACAGTCGTAGTCCCAGGTTCCATCACTGTTGATGGTAAAGAAATTACTATCTATGCTGAACCAAAAGCACAAAATCTTCCATGGGGAAAATTAGGTGTTGATGTTGTTCTTGAATGTACAGGTTTCTATACATCCAAAGAAAAAGCCCAAGCTCATATCGATGCTGGTGCTCGTAAAGTCGTTATTTCCGCTCCTGCAGGAAAAGATTTAAAGACCATCGTCTTCTCTGTTAACGAAAAGACCTTAACTAAAGATGATGCCATTATCTCTGCAGCTAGCTGTACAACCAACTGCTTAGCTCCTATGGCTAAAGCTTTAAATGATGCTTTCCCAATTCAATCTGGTATCATGACCACTGTTCACGCTTATACTGGTGACCAAATGATTCTTGATGGACCACACAGAAAAGGTGATTTAAGAAGAGCTCGTGCTGGTGCTGCAAACATCGTTCCAAATAGTACTGGTGCTGCTAAAGCTATCGGTTTAGTTATTCCTGAATTAAATGGTAAATTAATTGGTTCCGCTCAACGTGTTCCTGTCCCAACTGGTTCCACAACTATCTTAGTGGCCGTTGTTAAAGGCAATGATGTGACTCCAGAAGCCATCAATGCCGCGATGAAGGCTCAATCCAGCGCCTCCTTTGGATATACTGAAGAACAATTAGTTTCTAGTGATGTTATCGGTATGAGATTTGGTTCCTTATTCGATGCCACTCAAACCATGGTCACAAAGATTAGCGATGGTTTATATCAAGTTCAAGTCGTGGCTTGGTATGATAATGAAAATTCATATACATCACAAATGGTTAGAACCATCAAATATTTCGCTGAATTAAAATAATTACTTATAAATTCTAAATGGGTAATTACCCGGTGATATTTATTAGCGCTCCCATTTAGGGGGCGCTTTATACTTAAAATAAGGAGAAAATTATGTTAACTGTCAAAGATTTAAAAGGAATTGAAGGCAAAAAAGTACTTGTTCGTGTTGATTTCAACGTTCCTCATAAGGGAAGTGAAATCTCTGATGATAACCGTATTAGAGCTGCGATTCCCACAATCCAAGAATTACTTAACAAAGGTGCACGTGTTGTTTTAATGTCCCACCTTGGCAAAGTTGATTGGAAAAAACTTAAAAAAGGCGAAAAGACTTTAGAAGATATCGAAGGCCAAATGAAGAAGAATGACCTTGCTATCGCTGTTGAACCTCTTAAAGCGAGATTAAAAGAAGCTTTAGGAAGAGAAGTTAAAGTTTCATTCTGTAAATCCACTAAAGGTGCAGAATTAAAAGCTGCTGTTGCTGCTTTAGAAGATGGTAGTGTCCTCTTAGTGCAAAATACACGTTACGAAGCTGGTGAAGAGAAAAACGATCCAGAATTAGCCAAAGAATGGGCGAGTTTAGTGGATGCCTTTGTTATGGACGCTTTCGGAAGCGCTCATAGAGCGCATGCTTCTACATATGGGGTTCCTGAAATTCTTAAGGGTGAAGGTAAACCAGTTGCGATTGGTTTCTTAGTCGAAAAAGAAGTTTCCGCTCTTTCTCGCTGTGTGGAAGTGAAGAAAGAAGATAGACCATATGTGGCTATCCTTGGTGGCTTAAAAGTTACTGATAAGATTCAAGTTATCGATACTTTATTAAAGAAATGTGATTACATCATTATCGGTGGCGCGATGGCTTATACATTTAGAAAAGTTCTTGGTGAAAAGATCGGTTCTTCTTTCTTAGATGAATCCGCCTTAGATTACGCGAAGAAATGTTTAGAAGAAGCTAATGGCCGTATTATTTTACCAGTCGATTCTGTTATTACTGATTCCTTTGAACCTGTTGAAGGAAGAAAAGTCTCCGTTTGTGATGGCGATATTCCTGAAGGATTTGAAGGCGTTGATATTGGACCTAAATCCAGCAAGAAATTTGCTGAAATTATTTCCAAAGCCAAAATGGTGTTCTGGAATGGACCTATGGGTGTCTTCGAACAAGCGGAATTCCAATCTGGCACAAAAGCTGTTTGTGAAGCTATCCGTGACTTAAAAGGCAAAGCCTTTACTGTTTGTGGTGGTGGTGATAGTGCTTCTGCGGTTAAACAATTTGGTTATAAAGCTGACTTCTCTCACGTTTCTACTGGTGGCGGTGCTTCCTTAGAAATGATTCAAAACGATGGCCATCTCCCTGGCATTGATATCATCCGTTAATATGAGAAAGAAATTATTACTCGGTAACTGGAAGATGAATAAATTGGCTGCTGAAGCCAAGGAATTCGCTCTTGCTAGTAAAGAATTAGCTAAAAAAGCTAAAGAACATAACATTTTATTAGGTGTTGCTCCTACATATTTATCTTTACAAGCTGTAAAAGAAAACGCTTCTAAAGATATGATAGTGGCCGCCCAAAATGTTCACTTCATGGATCATGGTGCTTATACGGGAGAAGTAAGCATTCCCATGCTTGAAGAACTTGGTATTGATTGGGTTATTATCGGACATTCTGAAAGAAGAACGTATGATAATGAAACCAATGAAAAATGTAATCTCAAGATTAAAGCTTTATTAGGCCATAATATGGTTCCTGTTTACTGTGTTGGTGAAACCTTAGAACAATTTGAAAAAGGTTTAACTAAGAAAGTAGTGGGTGAACAAATTAAAGAAGGCTTAAAAGACTTATCTAAAGATGAAGCAAAAAGAATTGTTGTCGCGTATGAACCAGTTTGGTCTATCGGCACTGGTAAAAACGCTTCTACAGAAATTGCCCAAGATGTTTGCAAATTCATTCGTGATGTCTTGAAAGACATGTTTAACGAAGTTAGTGAAGAAATTCTTATTCTTTATGGTGGAAGTGTGAAACCTGAAAATATTAAAGCATATCTCTCATGTAATGATGTTGATGGCGCTTTAGTGGGTGGTGCTTCTTTAAAGATTGAATCTTACGAGGGTTTATTAAATAACATCCTCTAGAAAGGAGAAGATATGTACGAACGTAATAGTTCTATAGAAATTAGCCAAGTCGTTATTGATGCTGATGTTAAAGGTCATGCCTTTTTAAGTAAAGTCTTCGCTTATATGGCGTTTTGGCTATTAATTACCACGATTGTCGCTGTCGGAGCAGGCATTGGTTTTGCTTATGCTTTTACGCATCTTCCTGAAGGTAGTGGTGAATTATCTAATGCAATAATGCTCTTCCTCGTGGCGTTAGTCGTTTCTTTAGTTGGCTTAATTGTGACTGGCTTAGTCATTAATGTGGCCTCTATCAGAGGAAAGATGTCCTTAACGGTTCCGGGAATTATATATTCCGTCTTTATGGGCATTTTGTTATCGACTTTTGTCATGTTTATTGAATGGTATATATTAGCGATGGCTTTTGGTATTACCACTTTAACTTTCGCTGGTATGTATTTAATTGCAAAAACAACAAAGAAGAACTTAGCCCCGATTGGATTTGTCGGCTATGGCTTATTAATGGGTGCATTTATGTTAATGCTTATTTATTTAGTTTTTGCCCTCATCAACATGTTCGTTCTTAGCGAGTCTATTGCCTGGACTACTTATTGGCTTTATGTAGCGATTGATACTTTAATATTTGTTGCTATGCTCTTTATCACCATGTTTGAAATGTGGAACATTGTGAAAATTGCCGAAAAAGGTAGCACAAGTAAGAACTTAGCTCAATACTGCGCATTTACCTTATATACTGACTTTATTTATATCCTTATTAGAATAGCGATTATCTTAGCGAGAATCTTTGGATCCTCAAGAAGATAATTTATCTAATTAGATAAAAGAGGCTTTCGAAATTTCGAAGGCCTTTTCTTATACGTGCACGCGCGTTACAACAATATTAATTTATATAAAAATTACTGCTTTTTATATCAATGAAGAAAAAAAGTACAAAAAAATAAAAAAAGTGATTGACTTAAAAATATAACAAGTAGTAATATATTAAAGCGTGCTGCAGGGGAGACCCCAAGATATTACGTAAGTAATAAGCACGACACTGATCTTTGAAAACTAAACAGATGTACAAACAAAAAAACGTCAATTGTTTTAAATTTTTTATACAAACCAGATAATTATTTTGAACTAGAATACAAACTTTGAGAGTTTGATCCTGGCTCAGGATGAACGCTGGCGGCGTGCCTAATAC